>JAZUPA010000137.1:0-14473 GCA_045604945.1 Acutalibacteraceae bacterium | reverse complement strand
CAAAACCGGAGTTCGGTTATGGCGGAGGGGAGGGGATTCGAACCCCTGGCAGGTTGCCCTGTCACTGGTTTTCAAGACCAGCTCCTTAAACCGCTCGGACACCCCTCCGTATTCGCTTGCAAATTATTTTATCAAAAGAATCTGCTGTTGTCAACAACTCATTTCAATTAAACGGTGATAAAATGAACAAATTAAAATGTACAGTAATCTTTTCCTCCCCCCACAGCGACGGGAGCTGCGCGAAAATGCTCAGAAGCTTTCTTGCAGGGATAAAAGCACCCCTTGAAACAGAAATATTCGATGTATTCAGGCTTAATCCGTTGCCCTGCACAGACTGCGGATACTGCAAAAAAGCAGAAAAGTGCGCATACAGAGACCTTGACGGGCTTTATTCTTCGCTTGAAAGCTGCGACCTGCTCATAATCGCGTCCCCTGTATACAACATGAGCTTCCCTTCGCCCATGAAAGCCATTCTCGACCGCTTCCAGCGGTACTACAACGCCCGATTCTCTCTTGGCATAAGACCTGCGATAAAAAAGCACAGAAAAGCCGTTCTGCTGATCTGTGCAGGCAGCGAAAAGGAGACAGGGGAGCTTATGATAAATCAGCTCAGACAGTCTTTCAGCGTGATGAATACCGAGCTTTGCGCTTCGCTGCTCATAAACGGGCTTGACGGAAAGAGCCTTGATGAACAGGATGACAGAATAGCCGCGTGTGCCGATGTGCTTAACAATATTATTACTACATTATGCCAACAAGAACACAAAGGCAACACAAATGCATCACATAACTGCTCTACACTGTAAATAAAAAAGTGAACGGAGTTGCAGGAATGAATAAACTGAGAATACTTGTTGCCGATGACGAAGACAGAATCCGAAAGCTTGTGGCGGATTTTCTTATCCGCGAGGGCTTTGAGATAATCGAAGCGGCAGACGGAGCGGAGGCTCTTGGCAAGGCACTGGAGCAGCCGGCACCTGACCTTGTGATACTTGATATAATGATGCCCGTAATGGACGGCTGGTCAGTGCTTTCAGAGATTCGCAAAACCTCTGATATACCCGTCATCCTGCTCACCGCAAAAAGCACCGAATCCGACCAGCTGGGCGGCTTCAGACTGGGTGCAGATGACTACATAACAAAGCCCTTCTCACCGTCGCTGCTGGTAGCAAGAGTGCAGGCACTCCTGCGCCGCCGCGGAAGAATTGCGGAAAAAGGCATCTCCTGCGGAGATATATATGTCGATGAGCTGGCTCATGTTGTCTATCTCGGCGGCGAGAGCATCGACCTGACTCCCAAGGAATACGACCTTCTGGTGTTCTTCATGCAGAACAAGGGGGTTGCACTTTCCAGAGAGCGCATGCTCAACGGAGTGTGGAACTATGACTATTTCGGAGACCTCAGAACGGTTGACACCCATGTAAAGCAGCTGAGAAGCAAGCTGGGCGAGGCAGGGGAAATGATAGTGACAGTGCGAGGAATAGGCTACAGATTTGAGGTGAAGTAAGTGAAGCTTCCGATACGTGCAAAGATAATAATAATGCTGCTGGGCGTTATTGCCTTGTACGTTGTCATAACCCTTGCCATAAACTCCTTTTTTCTGCGAGCGTATTTCATATATTCAAAGCAGAACAACCTGTTTGAAAGCTATGAAAAGATAACGAAGCTTGATTATTCGGAGGACAGGGAATCCATCGACCTGAAGATTGAGATGGTGGAGGACAGCATGAACCTTCAGGTTTACATAATTGATAGCAGCTTCCGCTCGTACTATGCCAACAGCGACAATGCCGATGTCATGTCGGAGGTATCGGGCAGTGACGGGGAATGGTGGTTCAATCCGTGGGTGCTGCCGCCGGGCATGGGGCAGTCAGAAGCCCCTGACACTTCGGTGTTCAGGGAACACCCCACTATTGCAGTCTCAACGGACAGCCGCCTGAACACGCAGTATATATCCCTGTATGCAAAGTACAATGCAGGGGGCAGATGGCATTACACCGTAATCAACACCCCCATATCAGCCATTGACCTGAGTGTTGAGATATACAACAGATTTGCCCTGCTTGTAATGCTGGTGGTGCTTGTGATAGGACTGTTTTTCAGCACCGTAATGACCGAGCGGATAATAGCCCCCTTCAGAAAAATCAACCGCACGGCAAGAAAGCTTGCAAATCTCAATTTTGACGACAGGCTCGAGATAGAGAGCAAGGATGAGATAGGTCAGATAGCGGAAAGCATAAATCATATGTCTGACCAGCTGGAAGCAAAAATCAAGGAGCTGAGCATAGCCAACGAGCAGCTGAAAAAGGATATCCGCGAGAAGGAAGCCATTGACAAGATGCGCACCGAGCTGATATCCAATGTATCCCACGAGCTTAAAACACCCCTTTCCATAATCTTGGGCTACAGCGAAGCGCTGCAGCTGGCAAGGGACAGCGAGGACCGCGATTACTACTGCTCGATCATTCAGGACGAAGCGGAAAAGATGAGCAATCTTGCATCACGCCTTCTGGACATAGCGGAGCTTGAATCAGGTGGAGCGCCTCTTGATATAAGCAGTTTTGACCTGTCAGCCCTTGCCGCGGACAGAGCGGACAAGATAAAATACCTTCTGACAGAAAACAACATAACCATCGAATGTACCTCCGACGGAAACTGCATGGTTGCAGCAGATGCAAACCGAATAGAAGAGGTAATAAACAACCTGCTTTCAAATGCCATTCATCACACTCCCGAAAACGGATGCATACGGGTAATAGTTTCGGAAAAGGTTGACGATGTCGAATTAATAGTGTACAATCGGGGAAGCTCGATTCCTGAGGAAAGCCTGCCCCACCTGTGGGAGAGCTTCTACAAGGTGGACAAGGCGCGTACGAGAAAGTACGGCGGCTCGGGACTGGGCTTGAAGATTGTAAGCAGTATTCTTGATTCCCACAGCCTTGAAGGGTACGAGACAACCTACTCGGCGAGGAATGTGTCTGACGGCGTGGAATTCTGCTTTACACTGCCAAAGATTGATTCGGAAAATACCGAAGGAGAGTAATCTGATGAATGAGACAATAAATTCCATACTTTCAAGGCGCAGCAACCGCGGATTTTCAGACAAGCAGATAACCGAGGAGCAGATGAGCCTGCTCAAGGCTTGCGCACTGGCATCCCCCACTGCGAGAAATATGCAGTCCTGGCACTTCTCCTTTGTAAGCAATGAGAGCATCATCTCCCGTGTTGAGGCGGAGACTGTGCGTATTATCGACGAAAAGTCCGACGAAGCAACGAAGGCGCGCACAAACGCCCGCAACCGCAAGATTTTCTACGATGCACCCCTGGTTGTGTTCATCTCCTCCGACCCCGAGAGCAGATGGAGCGGCGTGGATGCAGGCATCGCCGTTGAAAATCTCGCCATAGCAGCCCAGTCGCTGGGTCTCGGCTCGGTTATTATCGGACTTTGCGCCATGGCTTTTGAAGGCGAAAACAAAGAGGAGCTTTCTCAGCTTTGCGGATTCCCCGAGGGCTATGAGTTCTCCATTGCAATCTGCATAGGACGTCCCAATGTTTCAAAGGAAGCCCACGAAATAGGGGACAACAAGCTCACAATAATCGAATAGCATGAAAACCGCAGACCTTTTGTCTGCGGTTTTTTCACAATAACGATTGATTTTATCGAATATGATGATATAATTGTATAGGTTTTTTATTGACAATTATAGTGTACTATTGGCGGTGATGATTTGTTACCTGTAGTTTACTTGTCTGCAATCGCAGATGAGAATTATACAGAAGAATTCGAGCGCCTGTATGATAAATACCACTTGGTTCTGATGGATGATGCATACAGGATAATAAAGGATTATGATTATGCTCAGGATATTGTGCAGGAGTCCTTTCTCAGAGTAGCCAGAAATATGGGCAGAATCGATTTTTCATCAAGACCTCTTCAGCTTCTCCGTACGATAAACAGAAATTGTGCCTTCGACCTGTACGCCAGGCTGAAAAGAGAAAACAACTTGATGGAGTACGAAGAAAGCGATTCGGTCGCGGATGAAAAGGATTTTGTCAGCGACCTTGAGAGCAGGAGCGATGCGGAGATGATCGCGTTGTTTGTGGAAAAGATGGCACCGGGCTACGGGGAGGTATTTATTCTCAGATATATGCATGACCTGAGCTGCGTGCAGATTGCAGGGCTTCTCGATATGAAGGCTGCAACGGTGCGCAAGCGCCTTGAAAGAATACGCAGCGCGGTTGCGGAAAAGCTGTACGGGGAAAGGAGTGGAGAAAATGGTCAACGATAAATACATGAGCAGCGTCATGAAGCAGGCAGCAAAGCTGCTTGAAGATAAAATTCTTCCCATGCCGCCAACGGCGGAGGAGCTGAGGGGAAAGTATGCCCTCTCCGAGGAATACAGCAGCAGAGTGCGCTCCCTGGCAAAGGATATTTCAAAAAGACGCAGCAGGAAAGTATTGAAGACACTTATACTTATTGCGGCTATAATATCAATCCTCATTGCCTTTGCCGTCTGCATGACTGCCTATGAGAAAAAGCTTCACTGCATGGAGGTGCTGGCAGTGACCCTTGATGACGGAAGGCTGTCACATTCTGAGATCTCAGGCAGAGCGCTTATGGGGACGGCAGCGGAGGAAAACGGATTCTCTGCACTGGAGGGCTATGAGGAAGATACGCTCTATGAAGCCGTTGATAACGAGCGGCGATACACCAACGGAGAAAGATATTATATTTTAATCGAAAACGCAGGCAGCGGATTCTATGCCGCGGATACCGAAAATCTCATCCTGAATCAGATGCAGATAAACGACAGCATAGTGTACTACTGCGTGGACAGTGAAAGCGGCTATGTGTTCATGACAGCGCAGACTGAAAATGTCGGCTATACCGTCAGAGGAACAATAACCCTTGAGGAGGGTGTTGAAATTTTTATAAGGCTCCTTGGCTGAGCTGAATAAACATAGGCGCTGCGGTCAATCCTCCTGCAAAAGGGGGAAGAGATATGTGTACTGCAGTGAGTTTCATAAACGGAGGGCATTATTTCGGGCGCAATCTGGATCTTGAATATTCCTACGATGAAAAAATAGTGATAGCGCCGAGAAGGTACACTTTCGGATTTGGAAACAATACGGGTATCGGCAGCCAACGGGCAATAATCGGCGCAGCATATATTCAGAATGACTATCCGCTTTATTACGACGGAATGAATGAAGCAGGGCTGTGCATGGCAGCCCTTAGCTTCAAAGACTATGCCGTATACGGAAAGGAACGGCAGGACAGGGATAACATCCCGTCCTTTGATGTGATTGCGTGGGTGCTTTCGCAGTGCGAAAATATCCGCGATGCAAAGAAGCTTTTGTCCTCGGTCAATATAACCGACAGAAAATTCAGTCCTGAGCTTCCGCCGTCGCCGCTGCACTGGATGGTTTCCGACAGGGAAGGCTCCGCAGTGCTGGAGTCCACCGCACAGGGCGTAAAGGTGTATGACAACAGCATCGGAGTGCTGACCAACAGCCCGCCCTTTGATTTTCAGATGATGAATCTGAATAATTATATGGGAGCATCCAGAAAGCCCATTGAGAACCGATTTTCTGAAAAAGCCGATATGAATATATACAGCAACGGTATGGGAGCAATGGGGCTTCCGGGCGATTTCAGCTCGATGTCGCGGTTTGTGAAGGCAGCCTTTGTAAAGCTCAATTCAAGGTGCAGTACCGCCGAGGAGGACAATGTAAACCAGTTTTTTCATATTCTTGATTCAGTGGCAAATCCCCGCGGAAGCGTTGAGCTGGGGGATGGGAAATACGAAATAACCGTCTATTCCTCATGCTGCAGCGCGGATAAGGGGATATACTATTATACCGCCTGCAACAACAGATGCATAACGGCAGTGGATATGCATCGGGAGAATCTTGAAGGCGACACTCTTATATACTACCCGCTCCTGAAGGCTCAGCCCCCATATTATCAGAACTGACACAAAACCCCCGACCCTTGAAAGGGTCGGGGGTTAACAATTATCCGCAAAAATCCCGGGGATTACTGTGAATCAGAGGGTGAAGCGGTGATATCGGAAGCGGAAGCATCTGCAATATCGGAAGCAGAAGTCTCTGTGCTGAAATCGTACTCGTATTCATCCATGCTGTCGAAGAGTATCATTACTCTTTCAAGAGCAGTCTGAATCTGGGGGTCCTCAGCATCGGAAAGGTGGAAACGGTTAGCGTTCTGGTAATCGGTCAGCTTGACCTCAAAAACAGGAACAACATGGCCGTCAAAGATAACCGAGCCGTTGGAGGTCTTCCAGCGGCAGGTTGTAAGCTTTACCGCCGCACCTGAGGAGAGGGGGAATACCTCCTGGACAGTCAGAAGACCTGCGGTGTTGACGCCGATGATCTCGCCGCGGTTGAAGTCGGCAATTGCACTTGCGAAAAGCTCTGCTGCACCGACGGTGTTCTCGTTGATGATAACGGCGATTGCAATCTGGCTTTCGCTGGAGTTGTCAGAAGAGTAAAACACAGTGGAGCTGCCGTCTGCACCGACAACGGACATGATGTTGCCCGCAGGGAGAAGGGTGTCAAGAATCTTGCAGGCGCTTTCATAGGAACCCCCTGAGTTATCGCGCAGGTCGATGATAAGACCGTCAATGCGCTGATCCTTGAGACTTCCCAGAGCGGAAGCAAACTGAGCGGGGGTGTTATCAATGAACTCGGTGATTCTGATGTAGCCTGCTTCTTCGGAGATCATGCGGAATTCAACGGAAGAAACAGTGTAGTAATCCTTGATGACCGAAAACTGATAGTTGCTGTTATTGCGGTTGACAACGAACTTCACAGTGGATGAGGAGCCTGAGGAAAGGGCATTGACAGCGGCGCTGTAGCCCATTTCAAGGACCTTTGTTCCGCCGACGCTTGTGATGATGTCGCCCTTCTGGACGCCCTTCTCATCAGCGGGGGAGTCGTTGTGGACGCGGTTTACGATGATATTGCCGTCGGTGTGCTGAGAAATCTCAATACCGATGCCGTAATCGGTGCCTGCAAGGTGAGAGACATAATCGGAATATTCCTCTTTGGTCAGATATTCCGCATGCTCATCCCCCAGACCGCTGATATATCCGTTCATCAGCGCCTCGTTGAGGTGCTGCTCGTCGATATCGTAGAGCAGGCTGAGACGAGCCTGGGAATCAAGCTCGCTGAGGTCGTCGTAAAGCCCCTGTCTCTCGATGACCGAGGACATTCTGTCGTTGAAGGAGTTCATGGCAAAGGTATAGGTGGCGGACACTGCAATGGCGGTTATGATCATGGCGATTGACAGTGCAAGCCCCAAAGAAATTTTCTTATTCATAAATACCTACCTGTTATATAAATATGAAGCGAAAGGGGTTTCGCTGTAGCTTATTTTACATCAAAGGCGGACAGAGGTCAACCCCTCTGCCCGCCGATGCCATATAGTGATAAAATCAGACGTACTTCTGCGGATTGACAGCGGTACCGTTTACGCGGATCTCAAAGTGGAGGTGAGGTCCTGTGGAGTGACCGGTAGAGCCGCACAGACCGATGGTCTGACCCTTTGCAACATACTGACCTACGCTTACAAGGCGCTTGGACAGATGAGCATAAACAGTCATATAACCGCCGCCGTGGTTGATGATGACATAGTTGCCGTAGCTGGAGTTATAAGCACTGGTGGTGATCTTACCCTCGTTGGATGCGACTATCTTAGCGCCCATGGGAGAGCCGATATCAATACCCTTGTGGAGCTTGCCCCAGCGCATGCCGTAGGGAGAGGTGATGTGACCGTAGCCGGGAGCGGGCCACTTGAAGCCGCCGCCGACATAGGAGGAACCGACGTCCTTCTTGGTCTCAGCAGCGATAAGAGCGTCAAGCTGAGCCTTTGCAACGGTCATCTTCTCGTCGATCTTCTTCTGCTCTTCCTCAAGAGCCTTCTGATCCTCTTCGATCTCCTTGAGGATAGCCTCAGCCTCAGCCTTTTCATCGTCAAGCTCGGTCTTCTTTGCGTTGAGGGTAACTCGCTGCTCATCAAGAGCAAGGCGCTTTGCCTCAACCGTTGACATCTTGTCCTCGAAGGTAGCCTTGTCGAGGGTGATGGTATCGATGATAGCCTGATCGTGCTCAGCCATCTTCTCTATGTAGTACATACGGGTGAGAAGATCGTCATAGCTCTCGGTGCTGAGGAGAACCTCAAGACCGCCGGTGAGGTCACCGGACATATACATCATGCGAAGTCTCTGCTTGAAGGCATCGTAATTGAGGTCTATCTGCTCCTCGCGCAGTGCGATTTCCGCCTCGAGGTCAGCAATCTCAGCCTCGGTAGCTTCGATACTTGCGTTGAGAGTCTCAACCTGGGATTCAAGATTCTGAATGAGTGAGTTGATGGTATCAAGCTCTTCCTGAGCGGAAGCAGCTCTTTCGCGGATGGTGGAAAGGCGGCTCTTGATATCAGCCTGCTGCTTTTCGAGATCCTTCTGCTTCCTTTCAAGCTCAGACTGAGTGGCAGCCTCTACAGTGACAGTACCGGAAGCGGACTGCTCAGGGACAAGGAAGATGCAGAATGACATGAGAGTAAGAATGACGATAACACCGACCATGATTTTCTTAATCATTGTTTAATCCTCCGTCTCTCTTAAGATACTTGCTGATGGAGATAAGGCTTCCGCCTGCACCGGCGAGGACACCTGCGCCGACAAAAGCGAGAAGAACGATCCACCAGAGTTCGCCGAAGCTGAGAACTGCCATTGTGGAGAAGGAAGCCTTGATAGCCTTTGCTGCGGTCTGATAGACATACAGGATAAGGGCAAAGGATACGGTACCTGAAATAATACCGATTATCATACCTTCAACAAGGAAGGGCAGTCTTATGAACCAGTCGGTTGCACCGACGGACTTCATAATGCTTATCTCAAGCTTTCTGACGTACATGGTAAGCTTGATGGTGTTGGTGATGATGAAGAGCGAAACAACAAAGAGCAGTCCGACGATCCAGAAACCGACAACGGAAACGACCTTGTTGATGTTGTTGAGTCTTGTGACAAACTCACGCTTGTCGCTGACGTGCTGAACAAAGCTCTTCTGCTTGATAAGCTCGATAGTTGTATCGAACTGGGAAATATCATTGAAGGTTACCTTGAAGGCATTGGGGAGGAACTCTGCGGTATCACCGAGAACATCGGTGTCGAGAATCTCCTGGGTATCGCTCATGCCGTCCATGATGCTGAGAAAAGCATCATCGCTGGAGATGAACTCAAGCTCGTTGATGTTGTTTATCTCACGGAGCTGCTGCTCGGCGATCTGGATATCGGTACCGCTTATGTTGTCCTCAAGGAAGACCATAACTGCGTTCTTGTCGGTCAGGTACCCCATCATATTTGAAATGTTGACCGAAACAAGGGCTGCACAGCCCATAAGCAACAGGCAGCATATGAGAACGCCCATGGAAGCAAGGCTCATCAGGCGGTTTGTCCAGAGGTTGCGGAATCCTTCCTTGACAAGATACTTGAAGCTGCTAAGCATAGAATTCCACCTCCGGTCCGCTGTCTGCAACGAGCTCGCCTTCCTGGATCTCAATGATTCTTCTGTGGAATCTCTTTACCAGTGAATGCTCGTGGGTAACCATGAGGATGGTGGTGCCGCGGCGGTTGATCTCGTTGAGCATATCGACAATCTCAAAGCTCATACGGGGGTCAACGTTGCCTGTGGGCTCGTCCGCGACGATAAGAGCGGGGTTGTTGATAAGAGCGCGGGCAAGACCGACTCTCTGCTGCTCACCGCCGGAAAGCTCCTTGGGATAGCAGCGGGCTTTATCGCTCAAGCCCACCAGACCGAGAACATAAGGCACCTTTTTGCGCACAGCCTTGGTGCTCATGCCGATAACGCGCATTGCAAAAGCGACGTTATCAAAAACGGTCATGTTGGGGATAAGGCGGAAATCCTGGAAAACGATACCCATCGTGCGTCTGTAGTAGGGAAGATCCTTGTGACGCAGGGTAGAAAGCTTGTGACCTGCAACGATGATCTCACCGGAAGAGGGAAGCTCTTCGCGCATGAGCAGCTTGAGAAGGGTGGACTTACCGGAACCTGAGGAACCGACGATAAATACGAATTCACCCTCGTTTACATAAAGATTGAAATCCTTAAGAGCTTTTGTGCCGTTGTCGTAGGTCTTGTAGACGTTACGAAATTCTATCATTAAAGGTTAACACTCCTCTATGCCTTTAATTATGCGGTTTTCGCGGGAGCGCAGCATTTAAAGGGCGCACTCGCGCTATGCTGTAATTATACTACAGAATCAATTGCCATTTGTTACATAATTGTTACGAAAAAAGCTTTATAATACGGAAAAATCCCGACTTTCCGAAGCCAATTTTTTCCGAATAAAACTTTATGTGAAAACTGAGTGAAAAATGTTGCCGATAATCAATAAAAGTTTGCCGTCAGTTGCGAAATGCGCAAATAGAAAGAAAGGAGAGCGGCATTTTTTACCGCTCTCCTTGAAATTGTAAATTTTTTATTTCCTGTACCTTCTCTGAGAGGAAGAAGCCTTGTTTGCAGCCCTGAGGGACATGAGCACAACCGCAACAATAACCGCAGCAAGAAGTCCTATGCTTATGTACAGGCGGATTTTGCTGGTTGCCTTTATCTTCTCACCGGCAGAGGAGCCTGAATCGGAATCCTCGCTGTAGTCGATGCTGTCCTCGGTCTCGTAACCGCCGTAGACAACGACCTTATCACCGTAGGCAGAGCTGAAATACTGGGATGCAGCCTCAAGTTCCGAGCTTGCAACGCGGATTTCCACAACATTCTTCTCCTCGTTTATGGAGTAGAAGTTTACAAGGAAGCTGTACTTATCGGCATTGTAATTCTCGGCGATCTCATCCTGAATTGCATAAAGCTCATCGTAGCTGTAGGGGACAGATGCAAATTCCACATATTCGGGAGAACAGCTGATGTGGGACAGAATCTCGTTTCTGTTGCTCTCTGTGTCATCGCTGAGTGCTATAGCCAGATTTCCGTTGTCTGCAAAATATACACCGCCGATGTAAGGAGGATACATCACATAGCCTGCTTCGGCCCATGCAACAGTAAGCTCACTGAATGCGGTGAAAGCTTCCTCGTTGTAGTTTTCGATAATGTCCGATTCAGTGCCTGTTTCATCCGAGAAATCATCGTATTCCGTATCGTCATAATCGGTATCTGCATCGGTATCGGTATATTCGGGGCTGTCAGCGGCAATCTCACCGTTTGAAACTGTGACCTTGCTGCCGTAGGCGGAGGAAAAATAATCGGATGCAGCGCTGAAATAATCGTCGGAAACATAAACTTCTATGTAATTTTCTTCCTCAACGATGGCAGCATTCTCCACCCTGAAGTCATATCCGTCGGTGTCGATGCTGTCGTTTATATCGCAGAGAATACCGTAAAGCTCGTTGTAGCTGTACCTGAAGACCTCAAACTCGATAACCCCCGGTGCGGAGGTGAGGGAAAGCACCTTGTTTCTGTTTTCCTCGGTGTCCTCAGAGAGTGCAACGACCAGTCTTCCGTCGGGGTTGGTATACACACCGCCGATATAGTCGGGATACATTTCATAGCCCTCATCAGCCCAGGCGGCGAGAATATCTTCATAGGCTGCATAAGGGTCTCCTGCCTCTGCGGCATAGGGGTCATCCACCTGCGCGGCAGAAACGGACAGGGGAGAGAGAACCAAAACAAAAATCAATAAAAAGGCAATAAAAAACCTCTTCATGGACATTCCTCCGATTGCCATAGATATTAAATACATTGCTCATTCTAACATAATCGAAGATTTCTTTCAAGCAGTTCAAAAATAATTAATACTATTTTCAGACAGCGAACATATACATTGCAAGTTATCACTTGAACGCAGGGAGAGAAGTGTGTATAATGAAATAAAAACAAATATCAGGAGGAATAAACAATGCAATATTCAAGATTCGGAAAAAGCGAAGCAATGGTGTCAAAGCTGGGCTTCGGATGTATGAGATACCCCATGCTGGATGCAGAGAAGAAGATATACGATGAGGACGCCGTAATAGCCATGATACGCCGTGCAGCGGAGCTTGGCGTCAACTATTTCGACAGCGCACCCTACTACTGCGACCAGCAGAGCGAGCCCCTCATGGGCAAAGCACTCAAGCCCTTCCGCGACAAGGTGTACATCTCCACAAAATACCCCATCGGCAATACAGGGGATGACCTTGAGCAGTGGGTGGAAAAGCAGCTCAAAGCCCTTGATACCGACCATATCGACTTCTATCATTTCTGGAGCATGTACAAGAAGGACTGGGATGAGAAGGTAAATATTCCCGACGGTCCCTGGGAGAGAGCGCTGAAGCTGCGGGAGCAGGGCGTGCTGAGAAACATCTCCTTCTCCTGCCACGATACTCCTGAAAACATGATGGAAATAATCCGTCAGGGCGAGGGCAATTTTGCATCCCTTCTCTGCCAGTACAATCTTCTGGACAGAGCAAACGAAGAGGCTATAGCCTTTGCAAATTCCCAGGATATGGGCGTTGTCATAATGGGACCTGTGGGCGGCGGCAGACTCGGAACACCCTCCCCTGCAATCTCCGCACTGCTTCCCGGCAAGGTCAATTCCTCCCCCGAAATCGCCCTGCGCTTTGTAATGTCCAACCCCAATGTAAATGTTGCTCTTTCGGGCATGGGCAATATTCAGATGGTAGAGGAAAACTGCGCCACCGCATCAAATTCCGAAAAGCTCAGCGATGCGGAACTTGAGCAGATTTCCGCAGCTCTTGAAGAAAACCGCAGACTTATGGAGCTCTACTGCACAGGATGCAACTACTGCATGCCCTGCCCGGTGGGAGTAAAGATTCCCCATATCTTCAGACTTATGAACTATGCAAGGGTCTACAACCTCAATGAATATGCACAGGCAGAATACGCCCGCATAGGCAAGGAAAACTGGGATAAGGACAACAAGGATGCATCCGCCTGCATCGAGTGCGGCATGTGCGAGACAAAGTGTCCCCAGAAGCTTTCCATCAGAGAGCAGCTCAAGGAGACTCATGCAAAACTGTCGAAATAATTCGAAAACAAAAGAAAACAGAAGAAAATAAGAGCAATCCCTGTGATAAATGAATATAACGGAATGAAAAGTCGCGAGAATATCGTTGACGGTCATATGACCATCTGCTATAATCATAATATCACAGGGAAAGTTCATATAACTTTGAAAGGGGTGGCAGGATGCCCTACAGCAGAAATATAGATTTTGCATCTCTTCGTCCGGCGTTTGCAGCAACAGGCGGACTGCTTCTCTCCCAGGTGTGTGACGTAACGGGGGTTGAAAGCTCCACAATACAGAACTGGGTCAAGCGCGGATGGGTGCAGGCACCTGTTGATAAGCGTTACGGCGAGCTGCAGGTTGCAAGAATAATGATAATAGATACCCTCAGACCGATAATGAGCCTTGACAGGATAGTGGCTCTGATGAGCTTTGTAAACGGCGATGTTGATGACAGGTCGGATGACATCATATCTGACAGCGACCTTTACACCCTTATACAGAGGGGTGTTCAGCAGCTGGAGGCAAAGGGTAATCTTTTGTCCGAGGATAATGTGAAACACATTGTAGATGATATTATCGGCGACTATAAAGGCCCCGACAGCGATTCAAGAGATAAGCTGGTCAGAGCGCTGAGAGTGATGCTCTACGGCTATCTGGCAGCAAAGCTCAAGGGCAGGGCAGAGAAGGAATACACAAAGCTTTTCGGTTAAAAACATCATCGGTACGGCAATATTTCTTTTTTGAAAAGAGTATGTTTGAAAAGAGTATATATGGGATAAAGACGTGTCTGCCGTGCCGATGATGTTTCAGAAATAAGAAAGGAATGATATTATGTGTGCATGGTTCAATCAGGATCCCCTGTACGCGATACTGTGGATACTGGCAATACCTTCCTCCGTCATACTGATACTGCAGACGATACTGCTGCTGTTCGGTATAGGCGCAGGGGAGGATGCAGATCTTGACAGTGACACCTCAGGGCTGGGCGATTCCGCAGATATCCCCGATGATGCCGACGTCGATGCCGACGCAGACGGGGATGCAGACGGCGGAATGCAGGATTCAGGTCTGAGACTGTTCACCGTCCGCGGAATGGTAGCCTTCTTCGCAGTAGGCTCCTGGTCGGGAATAACCGCTCTTTCCATGGGCGCACATCCTCTGCTTGCAATCTTTATTTCCATCGTGATGGGTTCTCTTGCGCTGCTTTTTGTGGCATACTTTATAAAGTGGACAAGTCGGAGGCCAAGCGGTCTTAGGAAGACAATGTCATAAATCAACTCCTTGGCTCACAGAACGACATGGCTACGATCCGACTTGCTCTTTCCATGGGCGCACATCCTCTGCTTGCAATCTTTATTTCCATCGTGATGGGTTCTCTTGCGCTGCTTTTTGTGGCATACTTTATAAAGT
>JAZUPA010000136.1:0-1942 GCA_045604945.1 Acutalibacteraceae bacterium | reverse complement strand
TCCACATGACATTGTGCTATAATTACGACAAGGAGGGGTTTTAATGATTGAGATTGAGAAGCCCATTATCGAAATAGCTGAGCTGGCAGCAGACGGTACTTACGGACGTTTTGTTGTCGAACCGCTTGAAAAGGGCTATGGTACGACTCTCGGCAACTCGCTTCGTCGCGTTCTGCTTTCTTCCCTTGAGGGCGTAGCAGTAACAAGCGTTAAGATTGACGGTGTTCGTCACGAGTTTTCCACCATTCCCGGTGTAAAAGAGGACGTTGCAGAAATTATCCTCAACATGAAGGGTCTCACAGCAAAGCTTTACGGCACTGGTCCGAAGAAGCTCATGATTGACGCTGAAGGCGAGAGAGTAATAACTGCAAAGGACATCGTATGCGACAGCGAGGTAGAGATACTCAACCCCGATATGCATATATGCACCCTTGCACAGGGCGCTAAGTTTGTCATGGAGATCACTGTAGATACAGGCCGCGGATATGTCTCCGCAGAGCGCAATAAGGCAATGTTCCCTGCGAATGTTGTCGATACTCTCGCAGTAGACTCCATCTACGCACCGGTAATCAAGGTTAACTACAGAGTAGAAAATACCCGTGTAGGAAACGTTACCGACCTCGACAAGCTGACCTTAGAGGTCTGGACCAACGGTACCATCAACGCACAGGAAGCAGTATCCCTTGGAGCTAAGGTTCTCACCGAGCACCTTAACCTCTTCGTGGATCTCTCCGAAAGCGTAATCGGTACTGAGATCATGGTCGAATCCGCTTCCACCGGAAGCGAAAAGGTTCTTCAGATGACAATCGAAGAGCTTGACCTCAGTGTTCGTTCATTTAACTGCCTCAAGCGCGCAGGTATCAACACCGTTGAGGACCTCATCAGCAAGACCGAAGAGGACATGATGAAGGTTCGTAACCTTGGCCGCAAGTCTCTTGAGGAAGTCCTTGGAAAGCTTAATTCCCTGGGCTATTCCCTGAGAAAAGAGGACGAATGAATCTGACGGGTCTATGCTCGGCAGAGAAATGCCGATGGCATGACCATTAATTGATAAACACCCAGAAAAAGGAGTGAATACGATGCCCGGAACAAGAAAGCTCGGAAGAGCTTCTGCTCACAGAATCTCCATGCTCAGAGGTATGGTTACTTATCTGCTGGAGAACGGCAAGATCGAGACCACTGTAACCAGAGCTAAGGAAGTAAGATCGCTCGCAGAGCGTCTTATCACCGTTGCTAAGGAGAATAACCTCGCAAACAAGAGAAATGCGATGGCTTTCATCACCAAGGAAGATGTCGTAAAGAAGCTGTTTGATGAGATTGCTCCCAAGTACGAGGGCCGCAACGGCGGTTACACCCGCATCATCAAGACCGGTCCCCGCCGCGGTGACGCAGCTGAGATGTGCATCATCGAGCTGGTCTAAGCTTATATGAATTAAAACCTCCGTGCCGAATGGCGCGGAGGTTTTTGCGTATATAAAAAATTATTCCCATAATATGAGCATAGGCAACAATGCTGACGTGTTTTATTATTGAAGGAGGTGATGCGATGAATAAATCAGAGAGCAAGATAGAATATATTGAATGCTGCATTGATGAGTATGCCGATAGTTTGATTCACATTGCTTATAACATTCTTGGCAGTCTTGCAGAATCGGAGGATGCCGTGCAGGAGGTTTTCACAAAGCTATATAGATGCAAACCAAAATTTAATGATAAGAAACATGAAAAAGCATGGCTTATCCGAGTGACAGTAAATCAGGCAAAAAATCAGCTGCGAAAATTGAAAAGAATGTCACCGTATGAGGAATACATGAATGAGGAAATTGCATTTGATGACAGCGATCAGCGTGCCGTACACGAAGCAGTATATGCTCTTGAAAAGAAATACCGCATCATAGTATATCTTTATTATTTTGAGGGATACAACACAAAGGAAATATCA
>JAZUPA010000135.1:0-2864 GCA_045604945.1 Acutalibacteraceae bacterium | reverse complement strand
TAAGTGAGGAAGCCCACTTTGAACTCGGTCTGCTTAAACCCTCAGACTGGAAAGCCCATTGGATTTGCGGGAAATATAAGGTCAATAAAAGAAAACGCTACCCTGTTGACTGCTTCAGAAAGCTTTTCTCAGTAGAAGACTTTCAGAAGGCTCGTCTATATATAACAGCCTGCGGTCTTTATGAAGCGAAGCTCAACGGTGTTCGAGTCGGCAATTTTGTCATGGCTCCGGGACTTACCGATTACCGCAAACGCGTACAGTATCAGACCTACGATGTAACTGAGCTCATTCAAAGCGGTGAAAACGCTGTTGAGGTAATGCTCGCAGACGGCTGGTACCGAGGAAGCTGCGGCGCATGGGGTCTGCGTAATCAATACGGCAAAGAAACAAAACTGCTTGCTCAGCTTGAGATAACCGATTCAAACGGAAACGTTCATATTATTTATACCGATGAAAGCTGGGATTGGAGCAATGATGGTCCCATTCGCTTTGCCGATAACAAAGACGGCGAGGTATACGATGCATCAGCAACACCCAGCTACAACAAGAAAGCAAAGAAAACATCTCATAGTGTAGTGCCGACAGCATCAAACAATGTCCCTGTCACTGAACACGAGCGTTTCACTCCTTCTTTGATTATCACCCCCAGCGGCAAGCAAGTGCTTGACTTCGGGCAGAACATCGCAGGATATGTTGAATTTAGGATAAATGCCAAAAAGGGTCAGCAGGTGTTTCTGCGTTTCGGTGAGGTGCTTGATAAGGACGGAGAATTTACACAGACAAACATTCAATGTTCAACCAAGCATAAGACAACACCGCTGCAGCAGGTTGCCTATACCTGCTGTGACGGCGAAAATTATTACAAAACAACCTTTGCGGTCTTTGGCTTCCAATATGTCCTTATTGAAACGGATGTACCTTTCAAGCCTGAGGATTTCACCTCAATTGCTGTTTATTCCGATATGGAGCAGACGGGATTCTTTGAAAGCTCCAATGAATTATTAAACAGATTTGTCGATGCAACTGTCTGGTCTACAAAGGGAAATTCTCTGGATATTCCTACCGACTGTCCTACCCGTGAACGTCATGGCTGGAGCGGCGATGCTCAGATATTCTTTGAAACGGCAGCCTATCTATTTGATTATGCAGCATTCTCAAAGAAATATCTTCGTGATATGTATGACTGGCAGAAGAAAAACGGCAGACTGCCTCAGATTGCCCCTTACGGCGGCGTTGATTTCTACATGTATGTAATGAACGGAAGTGTTGGCTGGGCTGACGCAGGTGTTCTTATCCCCTATCGTTTCAGCAGACTGTACGGCGACAATGCTATTCTCGAACAGCATTACGAGGGCATGAAGAAATACGCAGACTTTATGACCGGTCGCTGCGGCAAATGGGGCGGTCCTTACGCAAAACCTCTCAGAATCAAAGGAAAAGCAAAGAAATATGCTGTCAACCGTGGGCAGAGCTACGGTGAATGGGCGGAGCCTGCAGACGTATATAAAATGATTTGGCTTGATATGACCGAACCTCACCCCGAGGTTTCCACTGCCTACACCTCTCATGTCATGTCGGTTATGGAGGATATCGCCCAAAAGCTCGGACGCCATGAGGATATGCCGCTTTACCATGAATACGCACAGGGCTGCAAGAATGCATATCAGGCTCTTCGCAGAACAAAAAAGTATTCACTGGACACCGACAGACAGGCTGACCTCGTCCGACCTCTGTACATGAATCTTCTCGATGATGAGCAAACCGAATTCGCCAGAAAACGGCTTGTAAAGGCTCTTGATAACTACGGTTGGAGATTGGGAACGGGATTTCTTTCAACTCCGTTGATTCTGTATGTACTTGCCGATATCGACATCGAGCTTGCATACAAACTGCTTGAAAACGAACAGATTCCCGGTTGGCTTTCCATGCCCAGACAAGGCGCTACAACAATCTGGGAGGGGTGGGAAGGCCCCAATGCTCCCGATGGTATTGCATCGCTTAACCATTACTCCAAGGGCGCAGTCTGCGAATGGCTGTTCAAAGCCATGTGCGGTATCTGCATTAGTAAAGAAAATCATTTTGATATTTCTCCCAGACCCGGCGGACACTTTACTTACGCCAAGGCAGCTTATCAAAGTATTTATGGCAAAGTGAAGAGCAGTTGGGTTCGTGAAAACAATAAAACCGTTTATACTATAACTGTTCCCGAAAACTGCACAGCTAAGATTGCTCTCCCCAGCGGCAGAATGGAAACGGTCTTAGCAGGAACACATATTTTTGAGGAGTGATTCTCTTGAACATACAGGAAATAATTTCAAAAATGTCTCTTAAGGATAAAATTGCCCTCTGTTCAGGCGAATCCTTCTGGGAAACAAAGGAAATGAAAAAATACGATATTCCCTCCATGTTTATGTGCGATGGCCCTCACGGTCTGCGCAAGCAAGGCAGAAGCAAGGGAACCGATATGCTGGGCATCAATGAATCGGAGCCTGCTACCTGTTTTCCGACGGCTGTAACCACAGCCTCATCATGGGATAAGGAACTGCTCGAAAAAATCGGTCAGGCAATAGGCGAAGAGGCTCGCACTCAAGGCTCAGGACTTGTACTTGGTCCCGGTGCAAACATTAAGAGAAACCCCTTGTGCGGACGAAATTTCGAGTATTTTTCCGAAGACCCATACCTTGCAGGCAAGCTTGCTGCATCTTACATAAGAGGTGTTCAGACTCTCGGCATCGGCACAAGTCTCAAACATTTTGCCTTCAACAATCAGGAATACAAGCGTTTCCAGTCTGACAGCATTATGGACGAGGGCACTATGAGAGAGATTTATCTCTCTGGCTTTGAAACTGCTGTCAAGGAAGGCA
>JAZUPA010000134.1:0-12494 GCA_045604945.1 Acutalibacteraceae bacterium | reverse complement strand
TACAGCGGCTATAAGCAAAACAGGAAGGAACTTCATTTCGAGGTCTCTTCCTGTTTGTTTTTTAGCACATAATTCAGAACAACATATTATTACAGTTGAACCTACATAATATCCTTTTGTTAGAAGAATATTATATTGAGTTGCAACAAGATTTATTCTTCTGCTGCTTTCTTTAGTGAATTATAAATTTCTTCCGTAAAAATACCGAGGACTTCACGCTTGATCTCCTCGTCATTGAGCAGTAGGGAGAAAAAGTCCTGATTCTGCTCCAGTCCTTCGATCAGTGCATCGTCAATGTCGTCAAAGTAAGAGAACTCAAAGTCCTTGACCGTATTATTCTTTGCACTTGCTTTCAGCTTATCGGACTTCATAAGAATGTCTCTGATTTGGAGCATCGCCTTTACCGCAACATCGCTGTCATAGGATTTGCCTGTCCGTGCATTGATCGCTGCGATGATCTCCGAGAGCCTTTCTTCCTTTGCAGGAGTAAGACCGAATGTTTCAGCAGAGGGTAGCTTCACAACTGGCTTTGCGACAATATCTGATTCTGTATGTTCGTCCTGTTTCTTCTGCACGAACTGTGTCGCTCTGATTTTACCGTCGAGGTTGAAGCCTGGACCTGGGTGTTTGATATTGATGTGAGAAAGCAGAAGAATGATGTAGTTGTATTTCTTGTGAAGCTCTGTATCCTCAAAGCTGGATACTTGGATCATAAACTCATAAAAGCGCACGAAATGACGGAGGTCAACCACGATCTCACGCTGTTTTTCGATACTGTAATGCTCTATCAGTTTTTGCGACTTATCAAGGCAGAAGTTGATCTTTTTCTTGTCGGCAGACTGCACCTTCTCCTTGTAAAGTATCTCGTTGACCTTATCTACATCATCGGGATCAATGATCGCATAAGCGTCTATCTGTGCTTCAAGGTCGTAGATCGCAGTCGGAGTAACGGAATTTGAGAGAAGCGTGGTTGTGTAATACGGAGCAAATGCCCCTACAATATCCTCATAGCTGTTGACAAAATCGAGGATAAAGGTCTTTTTCTCAAAGGGAGGACAAATTCTATTCAGACGGGAAAGTGTCTGTACCGCATTGACACCCTTGAGCTTCTTCATGATATACATAGCACAGAGCTTCGGCTGGTCAAAGCCTGTCTGATACTTGTTTGCGACCAAAAGCACCTGATAATCGTCCTTGTCGAACTCTTTGGTGAGCTGATCTTCGGGAATACCGTTGATACCGGGCTCTGTGTATTCCGTATCATCATCAGGGAGCTTCACCTTGCCGGAGAACGCAACAAGCGCACGAATGCCCTTGTATCCCTTTTTAGTGCAATAGTCTTCAAAAGCCCTACAATACTTGACGGCTGCCTGTCTTGAAGCTGTAATGACCATTGCCTTTGCTTGCCCGCCAAGTTCCTGCATAACAGTTGTGCGGAAATGCTCTACGATGACCTCGATACGCTGGGCAATGTTCGTTTCATGCAGCTCAACAAACCGAGCAATCTGCCGTTTGGCACTTGCAGTCTGCATCTTCGGATCTTCTTCCATCTCCTTGTTGATCTGATAGAAGGTCTTGTAAGTGGTATAATTCTGCAATACATCGAGGATAAAGCCTTCCTCGATAGCCTGCTTCATCGAATACACATGGAATGCTTCACGCTGTCCATTAGTATTGATCGTACCAAAAAGCTGTAAAGTAGTTGGTTTTGGTGTAGCTGTGAAAGCAAACATCGAAACATTCTGCTGTTTGCCGTTTCTTGCAAGCTCTGCGGCGATCTCGTCCTCCATATCCTGATACAGCTCATCACCCATACCGAGGGACTGCGTGACTGCTGCCATATCTTTTCCGGCAGTAGACGAATGAGCCTCGTCAATAATGACCGCAAAGCGCTTATTCTTCAAGCCCTGAACGCTGTCCACGATATACGGGAACTTCTGGATCGTTGTTGCAATGATCTTCGTATTGCCGTTGAGGGCGATAGCGAGGTCGGCAGAATTGCACTTTTCGTCCATCACACGAATAAGTCCCGACTTATGCTCCATCCCCATGATCGCTTTTTGAAGCTGTCGGTCAACAACCACTCTGTCGGTCATGATGATAACATTATCGAAAATGATCTTGTTGTCGACATCGTGGAGCGTAGCAAGGCGATACGCAAGCCAAGCGATAGTGTTGGTCTTGCCGGAGCCTGCACTGTGCTGAATAAGATAGTTGAGCGAGGTGCGGTTTTGCTCTACATCGGCAAGCAGCTTGCGGACAGCATCGAGCTGATGATAACGGGGAAAAATAATACTTTCCTTGACTTCGACCTTTCCTGTCTTTTCGTTCTCTTTCTCAGAGGTCTGACTGAAAATGAACTTGGAGATCAGGTCGAGAATGGTATCTTTGGTGAGAATATCGTCCCACATATAATGCACGGGATAATCGTCCTCACAGGGAGCATTGCCTGCACCTGCATTGACACCTTCACCATTGCCCTGGTTAAACGGCAGGAAAAAGGTCTTTTCGCCATCGAGCTTTGTTGTCATATAGACTTCGTGTAAGTCCATAGCAAAGTTGACAAGTGCGCCAGCCTTAAACATAAACAGTCTGGAATTAGGATCACGCTCCATACGATACTGATAGATCGCATCGGCTGTTGACTGTCCGGCATAGTTGCATTTCAGTTCCATTGTGATGATTGCAAAGCCGTTGAGGAAGATAACAACGTCGATACGTTCTTTATCGTTCGCCCAAACTTCTTCCATGACTGTAAAGCGGTTCTGCTGATACTTCGCCATAAGGTCTTTATTGAATGTGGTTGCAGGCTTTGTATACATTAGGTCAATCCTATGTCCTGAAAGCTCAACACCATGACGGAGGACTTCAAGCAGGCTGCCCCTTTTCTTCGTACACTCTGCATTAATGAATGATACGATCGTATCTTCCAGGCGGTCTTTGTGGATTTTCCGCAACTTCTCCATGGTCTCCGGCTGGGTTTCTTCCAGAAAGCCAAACAGCATTTCACGGTCAAGTGCAAAACGGCGGTCAAAATCCACTGCCTTGCGGATGATATAGCCGTTGCGGTCACGGAGTATGCCGAGCAGTTCAGCTTGATATTGTTTTTCTGTTAGTATGTCATTCATGTTGTTATCCTCCGATCCATTCTCCAGTTTCAAGATTTACAAAATTAGCGAGTTTGATCTCAGATACAAAACCGTCGCCATATTCGCCGTTTCGTGTCTGATCATCGAGCTTAAACGAGATATTATATAGCTTTCCAGCCTTAGTTTTTCGGATAAGACCGTTTTCAAGGAAATATGTGATACAGCGTTTATGAGCTTCTTTATCATCATAATGAAGATAGAAACAGCACACACCGTCAGGACCGTTGCTATGCTTTGCTTCTGCCACAACTCCATCGGCAACCGCTTTCTCGCATATTTTAGCCGCAAAATCATTATCTTTGAAAAAATACATCCACTTTCCGACCTTGCTGTCATCAAACTTCTTTGCTTCTGCTTCGTTCACATAATACCCCCAATAGGCGTTTGAGACTTTTTTCAGCGGTTTAGCCATACCACACACCTCTCTTAATCTTCTAATTTTCGGTTAAAGAACTCCCAATCGCCGCTGCGACCGTTAGATTCATGGCAGTACGGGCAAATATCATCATCTACTTCTCTAAAGCCCGGTACCTGTTCGTGGCGCTCCTGATAATAAATCTTGCCACAATGACCACATTTGGCCTTTCCTTCGTCGATCTCAAACTTTGCGAGATCTCCGTTTTCATTGTAAGCAGTATAGAAATCCATAATAGCATTCCTCCATTATTCACATATTAAGTGAGAGTAAGAAGCCCTGATGATAGTTTCTTTATGATGTTGATTAAGTCCAGAGCTTCATCTATTTTGACAACAATACGCTGTCCGACAGAATAATCAGTATCGCTTGATTTATCAATATATTGTTGATCTACAATTCCCGTATTATGTTCGATGATGTGCCTGCGCTGAAAATATAGCTTCATACGGTTAATTTCGTCCGAAGATAAGAAGGTTTCATAGCCACTTCCTGTTTCATCAAAGAAGTATTTGCTTCCTTTGTCAACCATCTGAAAATCATTAACACGCTTCTCGACACCTGATAGCTCCTTAAATTTGCACTGAGCAAACTTCTGAAAAGCCGAAACTACCTGACCGAAGCTATTTTCAAGCATTGATCTGCACATTGTCTCTGCAGTATCTCTGCCGAACTGAGCTGTCAGCGTAGCTTTCATATCATCGAGTGACTGAATCATTTTGGTGATCGTGTCCATAGAGTTATCAAATACATTGCTTGCTGAATTATATCCACAGCATGGACAGAAATAAGCAGAACCAATAACACTATACCTTGTTCCGCATTTCTCACAGGTAATATCAAGATTCCATTCTTCTTTAGCTCCTATCGGGTTATTCACGAATGTAACAGGGCTGTCTCGCTTATAAGTGACCTTGATATACTTGTTATTGCGCATTGATCGAGCAAAGTTGCTGAACATCTTATCCAGCTCACCAAGCATATAGCACCGTACATAATCGGTAGCGATCTCTTGTATAGCTTCTTCTTGTTCGTCAGTGTACCAATGGTCTGATGAATCTACATGACCACAAAGGGGACAATGCACCTCATCATCAGATACTTTATCTTCCAAATCTTGCATATTGACCTTAAATTCAAATAAACAGTTTTCATTGGGACATTGGCGGTCAAGATAGCCCTTTTCGTCAGAAAGTATTTTCATAGGTATTTCGATATTCAAGTCTGCACCTCCAGTCACATATTAAAACGAAGATTGGATGTATATTATTTCTCTTAACTTCACACGAAGTTCTCCAAATGTATCAACAATACTTTGGAATAAGCACCTTGTGTTTTCAAAATCCAGTTCTATTGTTGGATTATTAAGAATCAAGCTGCCTTTGTCATTCTCAAAAATGTAGCGATAATACTCGACCGCATACTCGGTTGAAACATATTGATCCATCAGTTTCCTTAATTTTACAAGAAGCACCTGAGCTTCGCTTTTGGACTTATTGAATCCCTCCTCAGTAATTGGAGCCAGGAAATCTGTTTTCAATGCTTTCAAATGTAATTTCATTCATTGCATTCTCAACTTGTACAAGTAAAGTATCAAGGTCATGTGTCAATTTAGGCGATTGATTTGTTATTGCCACAATTAATGCTTTTAATTCCAGTTCTACAAAATGTCGAAAATTGAAGAAATATGGAAGTATTATATGCCCAATATCTTTTATTGTATTATTCTCGAATCTGCTTTTAAGCTCTCGCTCCAAACAATGATATGCATTGCAGTAACTATTTGAAACGAAAAATAGAATCGATGCATCATTTCTGAAGCAAGTATTATCTTCATCATTTCCAGAGAAATTCAATCGTATTAACTTCTTTTCTCTGTCAAAATCAATTCTAAATAATCCAGAACCAGCAAACATTTTTTTACTCATTAACTACCTCCTTCTTCCCCGTCACATACTCAAAAATGAGTGACTTCTTGTATTCCTCGATGGTTGCGATCTGCTGTTTCTTATCGGCAATAATAGCGTTTGTACGCTCCAGAACGGAGTCGATGTGTTCAACGATAGCCTGCTGTTCCTCAACAGGCGGCATAGGATAAAGCAATTCAGCGAGCTTGTTCCAACGAAGATCACAGGAACGCACACGAATACCTGTTGCCAAAGCAACAAAAACATCATTGTACGCCATACTACGCAGATAGTACATGATATAACGCTTATTCTGTTCTGTGTCGAGGACATTCAGGACGGGAGAAGCCTTACCCCTGGAATCGGAAATACCGATAGAGCCTGCAAAACCGTCCATACCGTGAACAACGAGATCACCAACATCAATGCCCTGATAGCCGATTTCCTTGTCAGCCATAGTGAAGCCTTCTTCTCGTCTGTTGCTGCGGAGTGTAACTTCACCGTCACGGAAACAGGTGATAACCCCGTCATCATCTCTAACAGGTTTCTGGACATAGCGGAGAATATACTTTCCACGCTGGCAGTCCCAATGTGTGGGCATCATACCAATCCACTGCACACCGCTATCCCTCATCTCCACATCCCGATCAAGCCCCTTTGTGACCGCTTCGGTAATGACGGAGCGCTTGTATTCTTCAAGGGCTTCGATTTGGGATTGAATGTCGGAGATAGTCGAATCAAACTGTGCACATTTATTGTCAAGATAATCGGCTATTCGTTTTTGCTCTGAAATAGGTGGAATAGGTATAAATGTTGTTTTTACATCGGTTTTATTCAGTTTAGGTTGTGCAGAAGAAATTGCTTTTTGACACAACTGTTCCCAAACAAACGAGGATAGTCCTACATATAAAAGATAGTGTTGAAGCATTACGTCGTTTGTTCGCAATAAAAACATATTGGGAGCTAAAGTTGCTGGATAATCTACCGTTGGCATCTCACAAAACAGTCCTGCATATGCGCCTACATTTGCGACAAGTATTTCACCACCAAACAATGACGATTTGGAAAGATAATTATACCCATCCTCATCAACATAAACACCCATATTCTTCAAGTTTTCTCTTAAATCAGTCAAGCGTACTAAACGTGCATAATCTTCATAATCAAGATAAGTTACATTTTTTGCTAAATCTCCAAAAGAGCCATTTGCAGTGTAATCTGTTAATGCCGATAGAATATCTTTAATTCTTCCGGTTTGCCAATCAACAGGAATCAAAGGAAACCAAGATATACCTGTTTCTTTCATTTCACGCATTGCCGTTCACCGTCCTATGCTTCTTGAAAAATCTCATAGCTGTCACCGCCAGTATGCAGAGCATAGCGGCTCCTGCCACGCTGCCTGCGATCATAAGAATGATCTGCCAGTTTGCTGCGATAAAATAATAAATCTGAATTGCTGCATATATAACTGCCCAAATAATTACATATACAATTACTCTGATAAACCAGTGCAAAGCACTTCCAGCATTACCTCTCATGCCGCTTTTCCCAACTGCGGCATATGCAATCTGATATGCAAATTCTCCGATAACAAGCAAAATAGCCCATTCATACCAAAACGAAATCGGCAATCCAAGCGGTTCGGTAGCAATATCAAACAGAAAACTAAACAATTCTTTCAAACGAAACTCCTTTCAATCACCCAAACAACCTCGCAATCCTCTCACTCACCGATTTCTCCAGTGCAAGGAACTGCTGTTCCAGCTCCTCCGAGGGCTTCGGCTGCTGGTACTTGTAGAAATATCTTGTAAACGGAATCTCCGCACCCGTTTTGACCACGGGCGACTTTTTGCTCAGATCTTCCTCAAAGAACCACTGTGCATCAGGCACATGGGGAAGTACCTCACGAGCCATATAGTCCTCGATGCTATCGTCAAACTTGACAATCTCTGTGTCCTTTGTCTCCTTATCGTAGATGATGTTGCCTTTCTTATCGTGCTGAATTTCAGCGGACTTGTCCATGACCGAAAGGCCGTCAGCGATCTTGTCAAGGAGTTTCTTGTCCGTTGTTGCGGTGCTGAGTATCTTAGTCAGTACGGGCATGAACTCCGCAGGGGATAAATATACCTTATCATCATCGGCACATCTCAGCAGTTCGATGATAGCTTCGTAAACAGGTGCGTTGTTCTGGTAGTTTTCGAGTTTTTTGACCTCTTTGCCCGTCAACTCCTCAGCGTTTTCAAGCTCTGCTACCTTAGCAGGATCATACAGCGAGGACAACGAACCCTTTGACAGCATTGCCTGAATACGTTCCTCAGTCACCGCATAGCTTCTCTGCAACGGCTGCATGACCGTATACTCACGATAGATAAACTCCGTATTCGGATAGATCTTGCAAAGCTCGTTCTCTGTGAAGTCCGCATACAGCTTCGTGATAGCGGAACGGTCTTCGGGACTGATCTCGTTTTTCTTATTGCCGAGCGCCTTGCGGAGCTTGTGGAAAATCGTGCCTGCATCAATGAGCTGAATCTTGCCCTTGCGCTCCTCACGCTTATTCTTTGACAGCACCCAAATGTATGTAGCGATACCTGTGTTGTAGAAAAGATCAGTGGGGAGAGCGATAATTGCTTCGATCAGGTCATTTTCAAGCAGCCACCGTCTGATTTGACTCTCTCCCGAAGATGTACCGCCCGAAAACAGTGGGGAGCCGTTCTCGATGATTGCAGCACGACCGAGGGCATCGTCCATCTTGTTCACAGCCGACTGAATGAAAAGTAACTGCATATCGCCTGAACCCGGCAGTCCTGCACCGAAGCGACCGTCAAAGCCCTTCTGGTTTTCTTCTTTAACTGCCTGTTCTACACCCTCAGCGGCATCTTTACCGCCCCACGGAGTTCCGAACGGCGGGTTTTCGATCACGAAACGCATCTGCCTGTCGGGGAAACAGTCAGCCTTCATGGTATCCTGCATACGGATATTCTCGGCATTCTGCCCCTTGATAAGCATTTCAGCCACGCACATCGCATAGGACTCAGGGTTGATCTCCTGCCCGAACAGACGCACATTCGCAGTCGGGTTATAGCGATGAATGAAGTTATATGAAGTCGAGAGCATACCGCCTGTGCCTGCTGCCTGGTCGAGTATGGTGATCTCCTTGTGGTCATCGAAAATATCATCACAGCCCTCTGCAAGCAGAATGTTGACCATGAGCTTGATAATATCTCTGCCCGTGTAGTGATCGCCAGCCTCGGCATTTTCTGAGAACCTACGGATCAAGTCCTCAAAGATATAGCCCATTTTAACATTGTCAATGGTCTTGGGATCGAGGTCAAGCTCCGAGAATGCCTTTACCACCGACAGCAGACGGTTGTTCTTATCCATCTTGTCGATCTGCTTGTCAAAGTCAAGGCTCTTGATGATGTCCTGCACATTGGCAGAAAAGCCCTCGATGTAGTTTCTGAAATTCGCCGCAAGGTGGTCGGGATCATTGACAAGCTCTGCAAGGGTGTACTCGCTCGTATTGAAGAACTGATACCCCGACACACGGCACATCGCCTTTGCAGGGTACGCAGGATTCTTCTTGTACTGCTCCACGACAGCCTGCTTCGTAGCTTCCAATGCGCACTCAAAGCGGCGGATAATGACCATAGGAATAATAACGTCCTTGTACTTGTCGCTCTGATATGTACCTCTCAACTTATTGGCAATAGACCAAATAAAGTTGACCTCAGTAGATACATCAACCGGGGTATCGTCCCACATTACATCTATTTTCTTATCAATCATTGTAAAACTCCTTTATATCAAATGGCGGTTTAATTCCCTCAGGGGAAACAATCTTGATCTGATCTCCAAGCTGATATATCCAGCCCCAGAATGTTGGACTTATCTGTACCGTAACTTTTATTTTAAGCCAGCCTTTATCAGCGTGTCTGACCTCAATATTCTCTCCGAACTTATCATAGATAACGCCAAGCTTATCTGGCGCAAACTCCATCGTTACAAGTTCAGCTTCACCGTTATACATCTTAAATACCTGTTCTGTATAAGTTTCTGTCTTTCTTTTCTTGATAAGAGCTTCTTCACAGATAGGCTCTTCTTCGACCTCAACAGTATCCATACGGTCAACTCTGTAATTCACTGCATTCTGATACTTCTGACTGTATGCAACGAGATAATAGTTGTCTTCGCTGAATACAAGAGCAACAGGATCGGTGATGTATCGTTTCTTTTCTTTACGATAGACACGATTCCTCTTTTCGTCTAAATCAAAGTAGTAGAAACTTACTTGTTTTTTCTTCCTGATAGCAAGTTCTATCTGTTCGATATTCTCATAAATATCTTGGTTGGAGTGCTTGTGGTTATTGAAAAAGATAATATTATCCCTGACAATCTCAGAACGACGTACTCCTGCATAAGAAAGGAGCTTTTCAACCAGATCGGCAGTCTTGTCTGCCGGAATAAAGTTAGCAGCCTGGACAGCATCAATAAGAGTTTTTACCTCAGCAAGAGAGAACGATACCTCGTTCATATAGTAAGCATTCTCACGTCCAAGTTCTGTTTTAACAATATTTGCACCGCTTTCAATCAGCATATCCATATCTTTATAAAGTGTTCTACGTTCGCAGGAAATATGGATACTATTAAGGTAGCTTATGATCTGACTGGTAGATACTGGCTTTCCTTCGGTCGATTCCGCCCGTAAAAACTCCATTATCCTGAGCAGCTTAATCTTCTGATTATTTTCAGCCATTGTTCTTGCTCCTAACTTACAATATCTTACTGTATATTATATCACTACTTATGTGGTTTGTCAATAGGTTAAAGTCATTTTTTTATGACATATAAATCTATAAATAGTGACATAGAGTGGTTGCTTGTATATTGTATTTTTCTTTGCTCTAAAGTGCTATAATAAATAGAACAAGGCTCTCAGAACCACTCTGAGAACCTTGTTTCATATATAAGAATAACGGTAATCATATCCGAAAGTCGCTATGAGCATTTTTCGTTCGTCTGAGAGCATACCGCCCGTTTCCGTCAGAAAAGCTGTCCCAATTCAGCATCGACCTTGACTGCAAATCTGTTCTGGAAGTGCAGTTCCTCAACGATAATAACCACAGTATTATCAGGAGCCTTTCTGAGCGAACCGACAAAGGTTATCTGTCCGCCCTTTGAGTAGAGAAAAATCACTGACTTTGCGTTATCATTGAATGCGAGACAAGTGAATATATCGGTCTCGGTCGTTTCAATGCCATTGCGTTTTGGCTGGTCTACTGCGATACTGAATTTGCAGTAGCTGTAATCCTGCTCAGTTACAACGTTCAAATCGGTAGTGATGTGTGGATAACCCAAAAGAGGATTGGCTGATTTTCGAGAACACTCATGAAGCTATTGTCACTCAGCAGGAGTTTGACTTGGTTCAGGAACTTCGCAAGAACAAACGTCGTCCGACAAAGCATGAGGAAGTCAACCCGTTTTCAGGTATCTGTTACTGTGCCGACTGCGGAAAGAAGCTATATCTGTGCCGAGCGACAACCATGACCGTAGATCAGGAACATCTGAAATGCGGCACTTATGCAAAAGACAAGAACGGATGTACAATCCACTTCATCAGGACGATCGCTCTGAAAGAGATCATACTCGGTGAGTTGAACAAGATGATTTCCTTTGTCAAGGAGAACGAGGACGAGTTTGTGCAGGTAGCGATGGATAATTCTGTTCAGAAGCAGTCCTCAGAGCTTGCCAAGTCCAGGAAGAAGCTGAGAGACGTAGAGAAGCGTATCGCTGAACTGGACAGACTGTTCACAAGGCTCTACGAAGACAACGTATCAGGGAAAATCTCCGATGAGCGCTTTTCTATGATGTCCGCAGGATATGAGGACGAGCAGAAGAAAATGAGAGCAACCGTAGCAGAGCTGACCGCTTACATTGATACTGCCGAACAGAAGTCAGCCGATGTGACCGCATTCATCAGGGCAGTACAGAAATATGGGCATATCACGGAGCTGACACCTGAAATCATGCACGAACTTATCGAGAAGATCGTTGTTCATGCTCCTGACAAGAGCAGCGGTCATCGCACGCAGGAAATCGAGATACACTATCGTTTCGATGTTGCCGTTACAACTGCTGTCGCTGACAGCATGAAGTACGACAAAAAGAGAAAGGTTGCGTAACCAAGGCGGTTACGCAACCTTATCTTCAAATCATAAAAACTTCTTTATGAGTAACCGTCTATATTCGGGGAGGAATAGATTTATAAACTCACGGCTGTGTTCAATATCAAATATCATTAATCCTCAAAATCATTAGCTTTATTTTTCAATGTTAGATAGGGCTTCTGATTTGTAACATAAGCGACAAACTGACAGAATTGCTGCATATATCCATACCAACTACTTATAAGCTTTCCGTCTTTATAGCTCACTGAATTTACAATTATATGCGTGTGGAAAAACGAACACTCGTGATCTGCTTCATGGGTACAAAACACATTCTGATACTGCGAATCAAAATATCTTGCACATCTCCTGCCTAACTCACTTGCAGTTTCAATATCTTTTACTCCGTAATCGTAAGATACAACAATATGTAGTAGTGGATTATCCGAAGTTTTACCATAATAGCGTTTTACAGCCACCATATCATCATAGCACGCATATGCATCTGTATAGTCTACACCGTGTCCGCCGGGAGCATACGCCCTCAGGTGATTAGTCACATAAAAACATCCCTTGCGAAGATACAAATCACCGCCATAAGTATTTCTAATTATTATAACCGAGACCATAATGCTCTAACCCTCCTTTTGAGTTCTGCCATACCTCTGCGATCTTTCTGTTTAGCAATCTCCTCCGCCATATTTGCAATATCCGTAATTTCTACCATAAGCTCTGGATTATTACCGTTTCTATCACCTTTTACTGCCGAATCAACCATATACCTGCCAAATGATACACCTTTCTCATTTGCTTTCTGCTGGATAATCTCCGCTTCCTGCTGTGTCATCTTAACGGATTT
>JAZUPA010000133.1:0-2087 GCA_045604945.1 Acutalibacteraceae bacterium | reverse complement strand
AGCGGTCTTAGGAAGACAATGTCATAAATCAACTCCTTGGCTCACAGAACGACATGGCTACGATCCGACTTGGTATGACATCGATGGGATCAAACTGGCAGCGGTCGAAATTGTAATGGTAGCCGTAAATATCCCAGCCATCAACAACGAAATAATTCTGAACTTTCAAGCTCTCTGCATATTCAATAACCTGCCTATAAGGCGACTCCCAGCCCCCCAATATAATCCGCCTTGCATTCTATGATTGCCAATATTTTATCGTCATCTCCAAAAATGCAAATATCGACTCTTTTTCGATTTCCCACATCACCCAAATCACTCAAAGACCTCTCAACACCGATTTTACAAACAGGCACTTTGAGTCTTTGTTGCATAAATTTGATCATCTGTTGCCGCACTTTTTCTTCTGGAGTCAGTGCCACATACTTTTTACGAACCGGGTCAAATATTTTGTTGCCTTCGATTTTCAGTTTGTACCTTTTGAAAATATGGTTAATATACATATCCTATCCCGCCTCCTTTTTTCGATTATATCACAGGAACATATTCTTGTCTACGAAGCGCAGGTTGCCCATTGGGTCTTTTCATGGTATGCTTTTCGCAGAAAGGAAGTGGCATCCATGAACACCTATGTAACCGGAAGCACCATCAGACAGCTTCGGGAAAGCCGCCATCTGACCCAGGCGGAGCTGGCTGAAAAAATCGGAGTCAGCAGCAAAACCGTCTCCAAATGGGAGACCGCCAAAGGACTGCCGGATATCAGCCTGCTGCAGCCGCTGGCTCAGGCGCTGGGTATCTCCGTCATCGAGCTGATGAACGGTGAGCGGATTCTCAACAAAAACGTCTCCGCCAATATGCTGCGATGTAAGTTCTATGTCTGCCCCGTCTGCGGCAATGTTATCATATCTGTCGGCGAGGGGGTTTTCAGCTGCTGCGGCATCACTCTGCCTGTCTGCGAAATCGAGGAAAGGGATGCAGACCACGCTGTCAAGGTCGAAATAATCGACGGCGATTATGTTGTGACCTTTGACCATCCCATGTCAAAGGAACATTATATTTCCTTTATCTGCTATGTTACAGGCAGCACCTCGGAGCTTGTAAAGCAGTACCCCGAGCAGGATGCCATTGCGAGATTTCGTAAAAAGGGACACGGAATAATCTACGCCTGCTGCAATCGACACGGTCTTTACAGAGTTATAGTATAAAGAAATGACCTCATCCTGTGATGAGGTCATTTTCTGTTATGCTGCAGGTTGAAGGTTCAGGCAGAGTATCATCCATGATTATCTCACCGATTCTGTCTGCCTTTATGTATCCGCTGATGGGATTCTTTACGCTGATTATTTCACCCTTTACCGTTGCTTCCACCTCGCTGCGCTCGAAGGAAAGGTCGGTATCGACCATCTCGCAGTCCTCAAGTACCAGTCCTTTTGCGTAGCAAAGGGGCTGTGTCCCGATTATTTTGCATCTAACAAGGCGAAGATTTTCAGAATACCATGCAAGGTATTCACCTTTAATGGTGCTGTCGTACACCGTAACGTTCCTGCTGTGCCAGAATGCGTCCTTGGTATCAAGGTAAGAATTGCGGATTATCATGTTTTCTACATACTGGAAGGAATATTTGCCCTTGAGCCTGACATTTTCGAGCTCTATATTGCAGCTTTTGAGGAAGGGATACTCTCCCTCAAGGGTACAGTCGGTAAGTTTTACCCCCTTGCACATCCATCCGAACTCAGGGGAAACCGCCTTACAACCGTCAAGCAAAACCCCTTCACACTCTCTGACCGCCTTTATTCCCCCAAGAACACTGTTTTTTATGGAGATTCCTTTGACATACCATATCGCTGCGCGGCAGTTTTCGGTCATTTCGCAGTCTGAAAGCTCCGCTCCCTCAACATGCCAGAGCGGATAGCGCAGATTCATATAGCAGCCTTTCACCTTTATGTCGGAACACTCTTTAAGGGCAGATTCACCGTCTGCAGGTCCGTCAAAACGGCAGTTGATTATCTCTGCATTATTCACAGCATACAATGCCCGTTCCTCATCCAGTATCAGATTTTCATATCTCATTATTGCAACATTCCTTT
>JAZUPA010000132.1:0-15437 GCA_045604945.1 Acutalibacteraceae bacterium | reverse complement strand
GGTCTGGCTGCAGAGCGGTTATGCAACCGAGCCACTGAGAACAGGCGATTCAATAGTATCCGTTGCATCCTCTGCAAGCGTTCTTTATTATTCCGATACCGTGACCTATCCGAACAATGTCTCTGAAAAGGTTGAGCTTATCGCAATGCCCTGTCCTGTGTTTGAGGACGGAGAAAAGCTTGTAATGCAGCGCGGTGCAGGTGTATGTACCGTAAAGTCAACCGATGAAAAGACCGAAGCCTGCATAACTTTCCTCAAGTGGCTGACCGATGCGCAGCACAATGTGGACTTTGTCACTTCATTGGGATATATGCCTGTCAAGACCGAAGCATTTGAAAAATATCTTCCCGATGCTATCGAAAATCTGACAGACCCCAAATATGTATCCCTCTACAATGCATTTATAGAGACACAGCAGGAATATACATTTTATAATGCTCCCAAGCTTGAAAGCTACCTTGACCTTGAAACACGATTCGAGGAGCAGGTGCGCAGCAAGCTGACCCAGGGAAGGAATGCATTTCTCAACAAGGAAGGCTCTGTTGACGAGCTTGTAAAAACGACTCTCGAAAACTTCAAAAAAGATTATATCGGATAGAATTCCGAAGGTGGTGACTGCAGATGTTTGAACAATTGAAAAAGAAATTCAGACTGCTTGCGGTTGTCAATAAACAGGAAGTCAGCATGAGGCATAAGCTGAATCTTTATTGGCTCAGCATGCTTGCGGTGATTATCGCGGTTGTCATGCTGGTACTGAGCTTTATGGGCGTGTTCTCGAATTCTCAGATAAAGCTCGGTGACACTCTCAGTCTCCAGCAGCAGAATACTGTGGCTGCTCTTACAGAGCACATGGATACCCTTGAGGCTCATGGAATATCAATGTCAGGAAAACTCACAAACGAGCTTACGGTTTTTCTGACCGAAAATAATATCAGCTTCTCACAGCTGAACGACAGCTCTGAACTGATTGCCGATCTTGAAGGAAGAATGTACAGCATACTTGATACAACGCTGCAGACATCGAAATGCAGCGGCGTGTACATGGTTCTGGATGCAACTTCGAATACCGCCATTGAAAAGTCAGATGTTTCCCGCGCAGGTCTTTATCTGCGCTATTCCGATCTCAGCGGCGTAAACACGACCAACAAACACACTGTTCTGTTCCGAGGTGCTCCTGATGTGGCAAGAAGTCAGAAGATAGAGCTGCATAACCGCTGGAATCTGGAGTTTGACACCTCTCTCTTTGACGGATATCTGAAAACAATGAACAGCGCTGACGGGCGTCTTGCAGACAGATGTATCTGGACAGGGCGCATGGCTCTTAACGATACCTGGGAAAGTGTAATTTTACTGTGTGTTCCGATTCTTGACGGGAACGGAAATGTCTGCGGCGTATGCGGCATTGAAATAAGCGACCTGTATTTCAGGCTTACATACTCATCTGCAGAAACTGCTTACGGGAATACCCTGACAGTGCTTATGCCATGCAGAGGCAGCTTTGCGGATATGTCGGAGGCTATGGCAGGCCAGTCTGAGGATGTATATCTTCCTTCAAGCGGAAAGATGAAGATAAAGGAAGAAAAATACTTCAGCAAATATTCCCTCGGCTCTGATGAATACCTTGGTGTTCATGAGCACCTTGCAATCGATACCACAGATGATGAGCCAATGTCGGTTGTTATCATGCTCCCCGAAAACAGCTACAGTCGGGTGGCAGATGTCGAGCGCATCGGCTGGACACTCGCCTTTCTTGCGTTTCTTCTGATAGCCATAGCTTTGTCCCACTATCTTTCAAAGCGCTTTGTTTCGCCCATTATCGGTGTTATAGACCGTATTCAGAAGGAATCCGATATGGAAGAAAAGCCCTCGGGCATCGAAGAGATAGATAAGCTTATGCAGTTTGTAAGAAACAAAATGCAGCTCCAGGGTGAGGGCAGCCTGCCTCCCAATATCGAAGTGCTGTTTAAGACTTTTACTGCAAGAGTTGAAACACTCACCACGACTGAAAGAACTATATTACAGTATTACATAGAGGGCTATGACATCAACCAGATAGCGGAGATGGCTTTCATAAGTGTAAACACAGTAAAGAAGCATAACACAAATATCAACCGAAAACTTGAGGTCTCCACCCGCGAGGAGCTTCTGCTGTATATCGATCTTTACCGCCGTTGCGGACGTATTGATGAGATTTCAAGTAAAAGCTCTCAGACGGAAGAATAAAAATCTCTGAAAATTTTTTAACCCCCCCGAACACGATGACAAAATCGAGTTCGGGGGGATTTTTATGTGAAAAGGACTGCTTGTGAAAAATGCACAAATTAGACAGGCTTTTGATAACGAATCTGTCTACTACTTGGTAGTATATTGGGTAAAAATACCTCGAAATACTACTTAGGAGCATTTATTTCCTCAAAAAAGCACTGTACACTTTAACACAGCAAAGGCACAAAACAAAAGCCAAATCGTGTTTAAGATCATACATATATATCAGGGAGGTGAATTACTTTTGAAGATGACTCATATCCTGCCAGAACAGCTGATTGACTGTTCTTCCGCTGAAAGCTTTATTTTCAGCTTCCCATGTCCCGAATGCGGAGACTATATAAAAAGTACACCCATACGCTTTTCAAAAGCAGGGGTCACGCCGCAGACGGAGGAAAAGCTCGTGATATACAATGCTCTTTACGAAAGAGAGAAAAACTCAGCGCGAATACTTGCAGCAGAGGAAATCGGAAAGCATTTCAGTCTTTGTCCGATATGCAGACGGCTGGTGTGCGACCATTGCTTCCTTGTGTGTGAAGACCTGGATATGTGCATCTCCTGTGCAGGAAAGCTGAATGAACAGGGCGAGCCTGTACTGCAGCGCAGATATGACGAAGGACAGACAGAAGGAAAAGATAAGAAAGCAAATAATGTCGCAGTTGTACCGGCGTGCTGATAAAAGGTAAAAACATATAATAAGGAGGCATTGTTATGAGCAAAATCAGCGGCACCGTCAATTCCGCTATCCCAAAGATGATAATCAGAGAAAAGACGGAAGCCAACAACACTATCCCACCGCTGCCCAAGATGTCTGAGGAGTTCAGATACGGCGGAGAATGGATGGATCCCCAGTGGAAAAAGGATGTAAGGGTGGGCAAAAAGCTGTTCATCACTTATCCTGTCCAGATGGCTATAATTCTTGTGCTTGTGGCAGCTCTTGCCATCGGTCTCGCGCTGGCATCCGGCGGCTGCGCACCAAAGGACGCAGGCTCTCCTGCAGGCGGCTACACCGAGGTTGAAGATGATTATTCCGATAACAAGGGCGCTTCCGGTGATGTTCAGCAGGACAACGAAGCAGACACAGATACATCAGACGGCTTTGTAAGACCTGAAGGCAACGGTCTGGAAGAACCCATAACAGGCACTGTTGACGGCGCTTATATTGAGATCATAGATTACAATCTTTACGAGGATGCATCCGGCACCAGATATCTTGTAATCACCCTTAACCAGACAAACAACAGCTCCGATACAGCCTATGCATCATCCTTCTATGAGGTATATGCAGAGCAGGACGAATATGAGCTTACAAATGTCACCGGCGGCATGGAAGGCTACGGCGATCAGTATCTTTCCGACCTTGCACCCGGCGAAACCCGCGAAATAAACCTGTTCTTCAGAGGCATAAATTTTGACGGCGGCGATGCAGTCGTATTTCTGTCAAACTTCTGGGATGAAGATGAGTATGTCGGCATCAGATGCCAGATGTATGATTTAGACTAAGGAAGAGGTGAACATATAAATGAATAACGAAAACTTCTTCACAAAGCTTTTAGCAGGCTTTAAGGATATGTTCAAGAGCAATCAGAACATAAGAGTAATAGCCATTCTTTCGATAGTTCTGTTCCTTGTTCTGTTTATGGCGTTTGGCGGCTGCACAAGCTGCGGAGGCGGCTGTGTATGTTCCTGCTCCTGCGGCGACGGCGGCAGTTCCGGCGGCTCGGGTGGAGCAAATGTCGAAAAACTTTATGACGGAATGGAAATCGACGCAATATCTGTTATCGATGAATACAGCGATGTTGCGGCTACTGTTTATTATCCTGTGGATGTTTATACAGCAACAGAGGATTCTGCAGAATTCTGGGCTAACTGGTGCGGTGCAGCCGCTGTTTATGCAGACGGCAAGTTCTCCATTCAGCCGAACCTCAACTACTTCTCCAACTCCTACACCGCAGACGGTGCAGGCTGCACAAGCTTTGCCGAGGTTGAGCAATCTGTCAAGGACAGATACGGCGACAACCCTCTGACCTACGGTGATATGAACGTCGGCAGCTACGACGGCTTCTGGCGTGTATACGGCGGATGGCTTACAGTTTATCTGCCCGTTGATAACGGCGGAAATCAGCTTCTTGAAGTTCATGTAATTCCTCCCGAACTTGATCAGAACGCATCCGATGCAACCGCAAAGGCAGCAGCGCTTGCAGAAAATCAGGAACTCATCGCGCTTCTCGGAGCAATTAAGATCACCACCGTTGATGCTGTTCCCGATCCTTCAACAGCAGTTTTCTACAAGAACGCTTCCGACAACAACGGCGGCACAGCTGAGGGCAGTGACAGCGCTTCTGTTCCCGATGTAAGCGGCGAAAACTACGATACAGGCAGCTTTACCGCTCTTGTTCCCAAGGGCTGGAAGGCATTCCCTGTAACCGATATGTGGTCTGATGATCCCAACGCACTGAATCCCGATGCGCTCCAGATATGCAAGGGCGGCGAAAGTGAATGGGATATTTTCAGCAAGCCCTATGTACAGATAGACTTCTACGGCGCAGACGACTATTATATGACTCCCGATATCTCCTGGTATGAAAACGCTCAGGAGCTTGACGATATCAAGGTCGGCGGTTATACATGGCACGGATTCAATGCAGATGATCTTCTGGGAAGCAGATTTACACTTCTCTGGTCCGATGAGACAGACGGTGTACAGTATCAGGCAACGGTATACTACGGAACTGACGGCACCATCACCCTTGACGACGAAGGTCTTCTTGCAATTCTCGGCACACTCAAGGCAAACTGATAAAATCATACTTATATAAACAATTGAAAGTGAGGATATTATTATGAAATACCAGATCGTTGGAGAACCCTTACCCGTAGCAATCTGCACAGTAGAACCCGGTCAGACACTTATCAGTGAGCGCGGCTCGATGAGCTGGATGACCCCCAACATCAAGATGGAAACAAAAGGCACCGGCGGCATCGGTAAGATGATCGGCAGAGCTTTCAGCGGCGAGTCTGCATTCCAGAACAGATTCACCTCCGAAGGCGGCGAAGGAATGATCGCATTCGCTTCCAGCTTCCCCGGCTCCATCCGTGCATACGAGATCGGCCCCGGCAAGGAAATGATCGTTCAGAAGTCCGGCTTCCTGGCAAGCGACGACACCGTTGAGCTTTCCGTATTCTTCCAGAAGAAGCTCGGCGCAGGTCTCGTAGGCGGCGAAGGCTTCATTATGCAGAAGCTCTCCGGCACAGGTACCGCTCTTATCGAGATCGACGGCTGTGCTGTTGAATATGAGCTCGAAGCAGGTCAGTCCATGATAATCGACAACGGCTATCTTGCAGCAATGTCTGCTACCTGCACAATGGATGTTCAGATGAACAAGGGTCTCAAGAACATGCTGTTTGGCGGCGAGGGTATGTTCAATACCGTTATCACAGGCCCCGGCACCATCGTTCTCCAGACCATGCCTGCAACAGGCTTTGCAAATGCAATTGCTGAGTTCCTGCCTATCGGAGAAAAGAAATAAGATTTTCCGCATAAATATTGGGTAAGAAAAACTGAATTAAGCTCGGGCTTTGCGTAAAAACAAAGCTCGGGCTTGGTTTGCTTAATGAATGTATAGCGGAAAATACAATTTCAGAGCGTATTTTGTTCCGAGAGGAGAAACAAAAATGAAAAAACATGAATTTCGCTTTAACAAAAGAGCTTTGCTCAGCATTATTCTCATAATCTGCATGGTTTTTGGCAGTATGCCTGTCGCAGCATCAGAGATTGATACCGAAGGAGTATCTGTGGCAGTTTCAGGAAGCGATCTGCCGGCAGAGAATACAGAAGTAAAATCTGAGAGCAAAGCTGAGAAAACCGCATCTCCTACAGATGAACCGACAAATGAACCGACAATAATCGACAGCGTATCGATTTATGAGCTTGAAAAGCCTGCAGCAGGAAATAATCCCGATTTCAGAGTGACTGTTTCCGCAGGCGAGGACTATTCTATTGATTTTTCCTACGGTCTTGGCGGTGTTGTATGGACCGATATGTCTGACGGAAAAGAGCTTTCCTCCAACGATGCCTTTGAAACAGGCAGAAGGTACAGAGTTGATATTTATGTTAAAGCTTACGATGAGGCTGCCTTCAAAACCTCCAACGGTCAGCCTGCAGCGGATGCCGATATTGACGGAAGAATTGCAGCTGTAAAGGCGCTTCCCACTGTCAGCGCGGATAAGCTGATAATCGTAAGTGGTACATACTCGATTGCTGACCCCAACACAACTATCAGCGCTGTTGAGGCAATTGACCTCGATATGCCCGTGTTCGGCGCAAAACCCGACTTTGACATTACCATTCCCGCAAACGCAAACTTCACTGTAGACAGCATCAAATGGACAAAGGACGTTAGCACAGAGAGTGAGTACCTGACAAAGGAACTCACCGAGAATGATACCTTTGATGCTGGTGATTACGCAGTGACCGTCACTTTCAGAGCGAAGGACGGCTACAAGTTCAGAGCAAATGCCGACGGAGTAATCACAGGCAGACTCAACGGTGATGTTGCAATGCCTGCATGCTCTATTACTGACGACGGTGAGTACGACACCTATTCGATCTGCCTTTATCCTTCAGTTGAGGAGCCTGCATCTCAGTATACAGCTATCAGCGCTGTTGAGGCTTCTGACCTTACTCTCCCCGTTTTCGGTGAAAAGCCCGACTTTGACCTTTCTGTACCTGCTGATGCAGATTATACCATCGACAGCGTAAAGTGGGAAAAAGACGTAAGCAACGAGAATGAGTATCTCACCGAGGAGCTTGGCGCAAACGACACCTTCACCGCAGGCGAGTACATTGTAACCGTTACTTTCAGAGCAAATAACGGCTTTAAGTTCAAGGCTAACGCAAATGGCGTTATCACAGGCAAAATCAACGGTGATGTTGCCATGCCTGCATCCTCCATCACAAACGACGGAGAGTACGACATCTATTCAATCTGTCTGATGCCCTCTGTTGAAGAGCCTGTGTCTCAGAATATCGCAATCAGCGCTGTAGAAGCATCTGACATCACAATGCCCGTATTCGGCGAGAAGCCCGATTTTGATGCAACTGTTCCTGCAGATGCAAACTACACCATAGACAGCATCAAGTGGACAAAGGACGTTAGCACCGAGAGCGAGTACCTGACAAAGGAACTCACCGAGAATGATACCTTTGATGCAGGTGATTACGCAGTGACTGTCACTTTCAGAGCGAAGGACGGCTACAAGTTCAGAGCAAATGCCGACGGAGTTATCACAGGCAGACTTAACGGCGAGGTTGCAATGCCCATGTCCTCAATTACAAACGACGGAGAATACGACACCTATTCAATCTGTCTGATGCCCTCCGTTGAAGAGCCCGAGGAAGAGACCGAATATGAGATGCTCGAGGGCAAGAACGGCAAGTGGATTCGCGAGAAGGGCAAAAAGCTTCGCTTCAGAGCAAGCGGCGATTTTGAAAAATTCGTAAGAGTTCTTGTGGACGGAGTGGTAATTGACAGAAGACATTATGTCGCAAGCTCAGGCTCCACAATAATCGAGCTCAATGAAAGCTACCTCGACGGACTTGCAGACGGAAAGCATCTGCTGACAGTTGAATTTACCGACGGTGAAGTCAGCACAAATTTCTATATCAATGAAACTGCCGGCGATTCCGAAGTCCCCAAAACAGGAGACAACGATTATGCCGTAGTCTGTGCAGCTCTTATGTTCATTTCTTTCTGCAGTATGATTGCTCTTGCTGTATACGACAGAAAAAAGGGGAAAGCGGGAATATAAAAGCCCGCGTAATTCTTCGAAAAGAAACGGAGCGACAATTGCTATGAAAAGAATAATTGCCATATGTTTATGTCTGATAATGCTGCTGGCGGGGCTTCCCGCGGCAGCAGCCTCTGGAGTAAATATCGGAATGCAGCCTCAGAGCCCCACATATCCCGAATACAGCAATGCAGTCTATTCAGTTGAAGCCTACGGCGATGATCTGAAGTGTACATGGTATCTCGAATTTGAGGGTGAAACATACAACATCTCCGATACAAGCGGCTCTGCAAAGCCCTGGGAGTGGTACGCAGGTGAGACCTACGGTGCTTCGAAGGACGGGAATAAATTCCAGTATTCCTTCGGCGGCATAGGTGCAGAGCTTGACGGCGCTGAAATTTATTGCAAAATTAAAAGCGGTAATAAAACTGTTACCAGCGACAAAGCCATAATCAGCATAGGCGGCGATGCAATGCCGCCGGAAACAAGGGTTGCACCGAGCATGACTGTAATCCGGGGCGATATGCTCGACCTGTACTGCTATGCAGTATCTCCCGACGGAAGCAGTCTTAACTATACCTGGTACGAAACCTCAACCGGCAAGCTGTATGATATAATTGCTGTCAACAGGGGTTCGGAAACGAATGATACCCTTCGCTGCGATACAAGCGAGATCGGAACAAGGTATTATGTCTGTATGGTAACTACCTCCGTAGGCGGCAGTGCATACACAAGCGTGATCCCCGTGACCGTCACAGAGCCTGAAATAATAGACCCGCCTGAGATAACCACCGAAAAGCTCCCAGAAGCCACTGTCGGAGAAGAGTACAGTGCAAAGATCAAATGCACTGATGAGAACGCGGAGTTCAATATTTATTACAATCCCGGCAAGGACAATGATTTCGAGCAGACGGGTCTCAAGCTCAGCTCATCGGGTAAGATTTCGGGAACTCCGAAAAAAGCAGGTACCTATACCTTCTGTGTCTGCGCCGCAGGCGAAGGCGGAGAAGACTATATGACCTACAAGCTCACAGTCAAGGAGCACGTTCACGAATTTTCCGAGTGGATGATCACCACAGAGCCCACCTGTACGGAAATCGGTCATAAAATCAGAGAGTGCAACTGCGGAAAGGAAGACCGTGAAGATATTCCTGCAGCGGGACACTTATGGGACGAAGATGGTGATGCGCTTATCTGTACAGTCTGCGGAAAGACCATCGGTCAGATGATTTCTCAGACGGATGCTGTCAGCAGCAGCGATGCATCTGAATCTGACAAGAACGCAGGCGCACTGCTTCCTGATAATACCCCTTCTCAGAAGGAAGAAAATAAGGGTATGCCCTGGTGGGGAATACTTCTTATAGCCCTCGGCGCTGCAGCAGCTGGCGTAGGGGTTACATATGTGATATTCCTTAAAAACAACGGCGGCAGCGGGAATTATTACACACGGGATGATTACAGAAGACGAAATTACGGCAGAGAGCCCTATGACCGAGGAAGTTACGGCAGAGGTCAGGGCAGTTACGACGACGGTCAGTACGGATATGATGAATATGAAGACGGAAGCTATGATGATGGCGGTTATGACAACAGCCCCCGCAGCAGCTACGGAAACGATTCATACGGCAGAAACGGATACAGACCGGACAGCAACGGACGAAGAAACAATAATCGCCGCTGAGTGAATCAAAAGGCAAGCCGAAAATGACAGATTTTTCGGCTTGCCTTGATTAAGCTATATAAAGGAGTGGTAATTTTGAAAACTGCAAAAAAGGTAGTGGCAATAATACTGCTGCTTGCAATGCTGTTTGCCGTCGGCGCCTGCGAAAAGGATGACGGTGATTCTTCCGACCAGCAGATCAGTCAGTCAAGCACTCTTGAACTGCCTGACGGAAGCGAAATCAGAGTGGAAACAATCAGGGGTTCTGTCGGTGACTATACCATCGGCTATAATCCTGAGAATTTTTCCTATTCCGCTGTTATGGACATAGATACTTTCACCTATACCAAATGGAACGGCGAGCGGAATGTATACTACAGTGTTTTCGTCAGTGATATGGAAAAAGATTATCTGGCTGACGGTCTTGTTTACCAGAACAGCGACAGATATGAAGAATGCTATACCAGCTCCACTTATATAGGCGAGTATGAAGCAATTGAGGTATGGTGCGACAGAGAAATCGGTGCGCCTGACTACGACATGCATTTCTTCATCATAGAAAGCAGTGATGGCTGCTATGTGATTGAGACACAGATACATTCGGATATGTACGGGGAATTCTATATTGAGATAAAATCTCTCATAGATACTGTTTCCATAAACAATCCCGCTGCAGAAACCGAGGACAACTGTCCCGAACCTGTCTCAATGGTCGGAAAATGGGAACGTACTCATACTATGGTAGAGGGTTATGAGGAGGAATCAGCTCCCGAGACCTGTATAATCACCATAAAGGGAGATTCCGAGGAGAATCTTACAATAACCTATGCGGACAAGGAGTTTCCCGACAGCAATTACAAAAACAAACCGATGAACATTGACAGCAGAGAGCTGTATTACGATTGCGGAAACGACTGCTGGACAGCTGATGTGGATTATGTAGGCCGATTTGACACCACCTTTGCACTTACCCTGACCGAAGATGATATGCTTATTCTTCAGAATTATTTTCTGATCGACGGAGCGCCCGCAGTCAGCTATGAGTTCTTCGAAAGAGCGGAATAAATCCATGTTGTAATTTCCGCGCAGGAAGAAATATTTATGTAAAAATTCAAGCAGAAACCGAATCCGATGTTGAGTCAGATTACTACCGTTAAAAATTATAAAAGCAAAAGACCTGCGATATTCGCAGGTCTTTTGCTTTGTTTCGTTCAATCCCCTATAGGGGTTAATGTAATTGATTGTTGGATTCCTTGATTCTCTGTTCGCTATCGTATCAATCCCCTATAGGGGGTTAATGTAGGAGCACAGTCATCCGATTCTTCTCTCTGAGCTCGGTATCAATCCCCTATGGGGGGTTAATGTAGATTGAGCGCGACTACAAAGCATGGCGTGAAGTATTACTCTGTATCAATCCCCTATAGGGGTTAGTGTAGAAGGCAAGAGATGGATATACGGAGGAAATACAGTATCAATCCCCTATAAGGGTTAATGTAGAACAACAATTTGTGCTCATGATCAGTATAACAACAACTTCTGGGGTTGTCAAGTGCCGGCTTTGGTGAAAACAGCCGAAATGATTAGTCAAGAAAGTTTATTCACGGCATAAAGCGGGCTTGAACCGCATAACACATCTCAGCCTAAAAATTCCATTAACTAAATAAAGTAAGCTTAAATTTCACAACCCGCGGTGCAGAGAAGAAATGCACCGCGGGTTATATGCTGTATTTCGGGAAAATAGCTCATAACAAAGATTAATTTAACTTAATACCTTTTTTATAAAACTTTTCGGAAGCGAAAAGCAAAAGACCTGCGATATTCGCAGGTCTTTTGCTTTGTTTCGTTCAATCCCCACAGCGGTTAATGTAGAAGATAATTGGTGGGGTGGACGTGAATACAAGTTTAAGCATCAATCCCCCATAGGGGTTAATGTAGGAAACATCAAAAAATCATGCAAAGAGAGGATAATCATGTATCAATCCCCTATAGGGGTTAATGTAGATTTTTTCCAATCATAAATATGAAGGAAACAATAGTATCAATCCCCTATAGGGGTTAATGTAGAACAACAATTTGTGTTCAAAAACAGTATAACAACAACTTCTGGGGTTGTCAAGTGCCGGCTTTGGTGAAAACAGCTGAAATGATTAGTCAAGAAAGTTTATTCACGGCATATTACGACCTCGCTGTACATAATATGCCGTGATTCAATAGTGTCATTAACTAAATATGCCGAGTGTTGACTTCACAGAATGAATATTCAGCCCGTTCAGCATCTAGGTCTGTCTGTTATATCAGAGAAAAAACGGTTCGTTGTCCTGTGCTTTTCCGATTTCTTCCCTCTGAATATATCTGGAGGATTCCAATCTGTAAATAACAACGGAGTCCTTTTGAGCATCCACGGTGAGTTCAATCTCTTTCTTCAGAGCATTAAGTTTCCCTTCTGTGATGAACCCCTCAAAAACCGAGCGCTGTCTGGGGTAAAGATACTTCTTTACTATTTTTTGAACCTTGCCTGTCCGCCTGGCGGCAACATCATAAGCCAATATTACAAACATTATCTCACCTGCTTGAACGGTATATACTTATCTCCGTTTTTGAAATGGTTTACAAGCTTACGCACTTCTTCAGATATGATCTGATTATAATTCATTTTGCTATCCTTTACACTGACAGCAGTATCAAGCTTCTCGTAGAAAGTCTGCAGAAAAATCCTTTTGCCCTCCTGCGTCAGATAAACACCGTTGTTTTCGCACACTGTAAAATGCTCTTTACGGATAATTCTTCTGTTGATAAGAGAAAAAACTGTTCTGTCCACAACAAGGGGCTTGAATATTTCAGCTATATCAAGATTCAGCGATTCCTCTCGCTTTGTTGTGGAGTGCAGAAAGCCGATTCTCACATCAAGAGGCGATCTGTATAATTCCGATGCAAGCAAATTATAAAGAACAGTATTGCCGAAGCTTATCATTGCATTGACATTGTTCTCAGGCGGTCTGCGTGTTCTTTTTTCAAACACGAAATCCCCTGCACTGATAAAGCTGTCGAAGCAGCCATAATATATCTGCCTGACCTGCGCTTCCAATAAAAGGAGCTCACCATGTGCGCCGCATTGTTTTAGTTCAGCGGCAAGAGCATTAATCTTTCTCAGCGCCGCATCGTATTCTTTCAAAGGATTCTGCTTGTTGTAATATCGGATATTAAGCCTGAGATTATGGATAGATGCCAGAACAAACTGTTTTGCCAGCTCCAGTCTGTGAGCGGTGTCGTAATATGCCGTGATCTGTTCGTTTGTAACTCGCGGTGATTTCAGCGGAGCGTCAGGATAAAAATGCCCTATCAGCTTATCGTTCTGACCGAACACATTTATAATAATGCCGTTATTCAGCGCCTTTCCAAGAAAACCGCTGTCAAATATAACATTTGAATATATGTTTATTACGTTGGTAGTGGCGATAGGAATATTGGTCTTCGCTGCGTCGGACTCAAACAGCAGAGAATAATCCTGCTGCTTCAATATTCCGTCACTTAGTATATCCACACGACGCCTGTTGTCTTCAGGCACAGAGCGGTGCCATTTGTAATATGCCGTGCTTACTGACACGTTATCTTCCAGAGCGATCAGACCGTGCCTGTCCGATACGAAGCTATGACCGAGGTAATTCATTCGGGAAGGGGAATCGACCTTGAATTTGCGCTCGTTTTTCTGCAATTTAAGTTTTTCGTTAAGGAAGTATTCAGCCTTTTTCAGATCAGCTCTCACTCCTGTAAGTGAATTACTGAACAGAACAATGTCATCTGCATAGCGGATAAACGGGATATTGTTTTCTTCAAGGTACTTGTCCATTAAATCGAAATACACATTGCAAAGCATACCGCTCAGGGGAGCACCCTGAATCAGCCCTTTTTCATTGGCGGTAATCTCTTCATCTGTCATAACGGGCATTTCGATGAATTTGCGTATAAGCTCAATGACGTTTATCGGAAGTCCAAAGGTGTTCAGCGCCTCGATAAGCACAGAGTGATCGATATTGTCATAGCACGAAACGGGATCAAGCACTGCCGCATAGCTGTATTGAGAACCATAAGTTAAGTACTGCTGAAGAGCAGAAGCGACACCGCGCCCGCTGCGATAGGCAAAGCTTGAATCTGAAAAGTGTTCCTCGACTTTTTCTTCGATTGCGTCAATAACAGAATTCTGAATGATGGTGTCAAGGGCAGTCAGTCTGGCAAGTTTTCGATAGCCGCCATTCTTCTTTGCGACGCGAAAGCCTACAGCAGGCATGGGAGTATATCTGCCGCTGATAATATCATCCGTAAGCCGTTTGGAGTTTATTTCAATCCACATCAAGGCAGCGTCAGGTGTCATATTGTCAAAACCGGGTTTGAATTTACGGTTTTTCAGTCTCTGTGCCTGCCCGATAAGGCTTTCTTTTGATGCGATTCTTTTAAGCATAACAAACCACCTCTGACAGCAGTTTAGCAGAACCGACGGAGAATTTCAATTGTTTTTAGTCAATAGCGGTATACAAACTTGTTTTTAGCCGCCATGTGAGACCCACAATGACGCTGTAATGCTTTTGTTGACTAATTATTTTGAGCGTTTTCACGAAAAAACGCACTTGACAACCCCAGAAGTTGTTGTTATACTGTTTTTGAACACAAATTGTTGTTCTACATTAACCCCTATAGGGGATTGATACTCATTGTAGATGTGTAATGCGTTCATTGTTCATACTACATTAACCCCTATAGGGGATTGATACCCAGAGGTCCAATTCTCCTATTGTTCCATCTTCCAACTACATTAACCCCTATAGGGGATTGATACGATAACGCCTTCAGGGATTTCCAGAGAGTCCTTCTACATTAACCCCTATAGGGGATTGATACCTGATAAGAGCTTGATTACCTTTGCCTTCGCCTTTGTTGTCTTCTACATTAACCCCTATAGGGGATTGATACCCCCACTCGATAGCTCCACAACAGGTCATACGAGCTGTACTACATTAACCCCTATAGGGGATTGATACCCTCCAATGCGGAAATAAAATATGTATATGTAACTCTACATTAACCCCTATAGGGGATTGATACTAAATTGTATCCTCAATTCGAGATTTCCGCGATTGAATACATTAACCCCTATTGGGGATTGATACTCAATAGTAAACGGTAAATTGGTATTATTCATCTCTCTACATTAACCCCTATAGGGGATTGATACATGTAAAGCGCATTCCTGTAATCGACAGTAATGTAATTCTACATTAACCCCTATAGGGGATTGATACCCAAATGTTTGGGCCACTTGGAATCTTAGCCCTCTACATTAACCCCTATAGGGGATTGATACCTCTTTTCTTATGTTTTTTGGTATTTTGAGAAGGTCGTCTACATTAACCCCTATAGGGAATTGACCAACACACAACAATAAGACCTGCGATATTCGCAGGTCTTATTGTTTATAGCTTCTGTATAATTCTGTAAAAAACATTGGCTCTGATCAGCAAAGCTTTGTTGCGGCTCGTTATTCTGAGGTACAGCATATAAGGCGAGGCGTATATTATGTTTCGCAAAATCCACTATGCAGCGAGTGTGTTTCAGGCTGACACCCCATCGTCCTTACAGGACACCGCACTTGACAACCCCAGAAGTTGTTGTTATACTGTTTTTGAACACAAATTGTTGTTCTACATTAACCCCTATAGGGGATTGATAC
>JAZUPA010000131.1:0-20198 GCA_045604945.1 Acutalibacteraceae bacterium | reverse complement strand
TTTTTCGGGTGTTGACAGAGGAATAATATTGTGCTACCATAAAGGCGGCACAAGAGCTTTAATTCGGCTGCGTAGGATTCAAATGCGGTCTCATCGTTGTTTGTATTTTGATCATTACCATATTTTGGATTTTTCATATCTCAGTCCTGTAATGCTGGTTACGGTGGAATGTGCGTATGTGTCAAACGCCTGTTTATGCAGGCGTTTTTTTGTTTTGTGTATATGTATATATTACATACCCTCATGAAAAGCGCTCCGCGGATGCGGGGCGCTTTTTTGGTGTGCAGTATATATGCATATATTACATACCCCCACAAAAAACTGACAGGAGGAGAATGACATGTAATATCTGTTGCGGGCGCCTGGGGGCAGGTTAGCACCGCTATAACAGCTAGTACAAGGACATCCCCGTTCACAATTTTTTTCTGACGCGAAAAGGAGACATAAATGAGATACTACGACTACTGCGACGACTCTATGGAAATCCGAGACACCATGTACGGTACAGTTACAGGCAGCAACGGCAACGGTGTATACCTGATACTTGAAAATGATGAACCTGCATTTGCGTACTTCGGAAAGCTCAAGATTGGCACCAGGGTCCTTTGCACAGTCAAGAAACCCGCATCCGGCAGCTACAGCGCTCTTGTGTGCATAGACTCCAACCCCGGCGAGGAACTTATGTGTGCATAGGGGGCATGACAAGCCCCCTTTTTCGGAGAACGATAACAGGATAAACAGGAGGATAAATTTATGCGCCTTATACACGGAGAATACTGCGAAGCCGTTGCTTACTGCAGAAAGATGATAAAATCAGACTTTTTCGAATTCGACTTTCCCTTTGTACCCATGTCCGAAAACTTCCGCGAGATAGACCGCTTTCTCTGGGAGTCGCGGCACCAGTGTACCCGATTCAGAAACCGTTACGACGGTCCTGCCGTCATTGACATAACCGACTGGAACAGTCAGCACCCCAACGATTATTTTGATGCGTTTCTCTATTTCCTCAAGAACAGCGAGAAAAGCATCACCTGCACCTTCATCTCCTCGGAACCCTTCAGTCAGGCTGTTCTCGACCGCATCAGCCGCCTGTTCAAGGTGAAGGAAATATCCCTCGGAAAGGATAGCCGTCCTGCAAGAAAGAACCGCACCATAGGCTTTGCTTCAGAGACAACCGACAAGGAGGAGAAATAATTATGTATGAATCAAAATTCAGCAGATACATAACAAAGAGCCAGAGCAGATTTGCAGAGAGAGAAGAGATTCTTGCTCACTGCGTACCCATGTATGATTCCGGAACAAAGACCCGCAGCGCAGGTATCCCTCTGTATTCTGTATCGGGCAGACTTCATGTTGACGACAGCGACAGCCACACCATGGTCATAGGTCCCACAGGCTGCAAGAAGACAAGAACCACTGTTTTCAGCACAGTCGGCTCCATAATCGAAGCAGGGGAAAGCGCCGTTATCAACGACCCTAAGGGTGAGATTTACAGAAAGACTGCAAAGCGCGCAAAGGATGCAGGGGCGGGAGTTTATGTGCTCAACTTCAGAAATCCCACTCTCTCCCATATGTGGAACCCTCTTGCAACCGCTCACAGATTCTACCATTCGGGCAGGGAGAACGAGGCTGTTCAGTGCATCAACGACTTTGTCGATTCGGTTTGCGCTGCCAGCGAGGAATGTACCGTTGACCGTTACTGGATAGATTCCGCCAAGATCTATCTCACCGCTCTGGCACTTTCCCTCATGGATTCCGTTCCCCTTGAGCATTTCAACCTTCGGAACCTCATTCAGCTCTGCTATGAGGAAAACCGCAGCGCTCTCAGGGCGATGCTTCTTGATATGGACCCCTCCTCCACCGCCGCCTTCGGACTGCACACCGTTCTCGACCTGGAGGCTGACAGGACCAGATCCTGCATATTCGGCACACTGCTTTCTGCAGTCTCGCCCTTCCTGCAGAACACTGCCCTTCTCAATATGCTCTGCGACAGCTCCTTTGATATTGCGGCAATGGGCGAAAGGCAGACCATTGTTTACATCATATACCCCGATGAAAAGCGAAGCATCAGCTTCCTTGTCAACGCCTTCTTTACCCAGTGCTACGAGACCCTCGTCACCGCAGCCTCCGAAAAGAGCGGCGAGCGGCTGCCTGTGCGAATGAACTTCCTTCTTGATGAGTTCTCAAACCTGCCCTCCATCCCCTCCTTTGACAACCGAATCAGTGAGGCACGCTCGAGAAACATCAGGTATTTCCTCTTTATCCAGTCCTTCAACCAGCTCCGCCAGAAGTACGGCGACTGCGCTGAGACCATCCTCTCAAACTGCAACAACTGGCTCTGCTTCTCCTCGAAGGAGATAGAGTTCCTTTCAAAGCTCAGCGCGGTATGCGGCAGAGAGGTTGACTACAATGGTATTGAGCACGACCTCGTCTCGCCCTTTGATATGCAGTATCTTGTGAAGGCGCGGGAATTTGCAGAGGTGCTGATAATAAAGAACGGCTCCTATCCTTATGTGGCGGAGCTTCCCGATTTTGACTGTGTTCCTGCCTTCAGCCACTATGAGGACTGCGCGATTTCTGCACTCAGGGTGGTCAGCAATGCGAAATTTATTTCCTTCAAGGAATGGATAACCGGTATAAAAGCAGGCAGATACAGGTATCCTTTCCATAGGCACAGAAGTGCTATGCCCAACGCTTCATAAGGGTCAAAGGTACAGGCACAGGCGTATTTTCCGCCTGTGCCTGTTGATTCCCTCTTTGAAAAGGGGTATAATAATATAAATAATCTGAAGGAAAAGGTATTCTGCCATGAAAAACGCAATCAAAAAGAGCGGAAAAAGAGTATTTGCCTACCGACTTGGTGAAGGTCATCCCGAAATCGGGCGGCTTATTGCCGAAGGGCGACTTATCCCGCACGGGGACAGCTTTGAGGTCATGTCGCAGGAGGCTGTCAGAGGCGGCAGCGGCAAGGGACAGACTGCCCATTGGGGGGACTATATAAAAATTGATTCCCTGGGTTATCCCTACCCCAATTCCGCGGAGTACTTTGTGTCAAACCACCGCCATATAGAAGGGGACGAATACGAGCAGATCCCAAAGCCTTTGAAGGTCTGGACGGTCAGTGAGCCCATGTGCGAGGAGATCGAGTACCTGCAAAGGGAAAAGGGACTTGTGATTGATACGGAAAACGAGGAAAAATGCTTTACAGCTCCTCTGTGGGGGACGGTGGAATCTGCCGCAAGGGACGATGTACTGGTGATTCACAGGGTAAAAAGGGATGAAACGGGCAGCATTACCGACATGAACTTCAACTTTGTCTGCCTGAGTGAATTTATTAAAAATTACACACTGACGGAGGAAGAATGATATCAATTCGGATAAATCAAATTATAAGGTCAGGTGGTCTATGTGACAGATAATATATTCGTAAGCTATTCACATAAAGATTCAAAGATTGTGAGAGACGTTGTAACTGCAATAGAAAGCTCAAGCAATAAGTCTGTCTGGTATGATGCCAGTCTCAGGGGCGGCGAAAATTATTTTTCTGTTATTGCAAATCAGATACTGAAATGTAAATACTTTGTATTCGTTGTTTCTGCGAATTCCGTGTGCTCGGACTGGTGTCTGCGAGAATTGGAGTTTGCAGCTTCAGAGAACAAAATAATCGTAGCAATATGGATTGAAAATGTGGAAATAACTCCCAGAGTAAAGCTTATCATATCAAATACCCATTATATTCACTATTATTCACTTTCCGGAGAAATGTTCTGTTATGCACTCAAAACGGCATTCAGCGGAACACAAAATGAGTCACAAATTCCTCAGGCGGCCTCTAACGGTTCTCGTGAAACCAGTTGGGGACAAAGATATTTTCTTGAGGCTGACAAATTGAGCAAAATTGCTGATTTGCTCAATCTTGAAAAATCCCGAAAATATTCTGAGTGCTTTCTGCCAGAAAATGCAGTCATCCTCGGAATAGCGTATGAACTAGGTATAAAGACGGATGTTAACCTGACAAAGGCTGGATTCTATTATAAAATCAGCGCACATCATAATAATTATGACGGGAAATATCTCTATGCAGCACTGTGTCTTCAAAAGAAGGACGCTGAGATTGATGCTGCAAAATGCCTGAAAGATATGATTGATGCTGCCGAGAATGGAAGCGTATTTGCTCTTACATACTTGGGCGACGAATATTATTACGGACGAAACGGATGCTGCAGGGACAGGGGAAAGGCTTATGAGCTATGGAAAAAAGCTGTAGAACTTGGAAGTGTTACAGCTATGTACTACATGGCATACGCCTACAGACATGGAGAATGTGTGGAGCAGGATTTTGAACTTGCCTGCATGTATGCCCTCAGAGCAGCAGAATACGATTTTCCCAGAGCGTATAGAATTCTCGCATTCATGTATGAAAATGGTGAGTTTTTTGAAAAAGACTACGACAAGGCAATCGAAATGTACGATGAAGCAATAAAAAGAGGAGATTGTCTTAGCCTCTGCTACGAAGGGTGGGTTTACGGAGAAAAAAAGGAACACGCAAAAATGGTAGAGCTATACACGAAGGCATACAAAATGGCGGAAGAAGGCAAAACTGAGTCTGGACTGCCCTATTATCGCATGGGCATCATTTATGAGTACGGAAAAGGAGTTCCGAAGAACTATAAAAAGGCTGTTGAATTTTATCTTCAGGCAGCATCACGCAAGTATTCAAATGCGTTGACATACACTGTATCCACAATTATGAAACTTGACAAAGAACTTCAAGAGGAATATCTGCTTCGAGCTCTGGAGATGGGTTGTGAGGATGCTGCCTATGAACTTGGCGTCATTGAAAAGAGAAGAAACGATTCTGAAAGGCTCTCCGACAATGCGCGTAAGTATTTTATAAAAGGCTCAGAGACAGGCGATATTCAATGCACATGGGAGCTCTTGACTGATTATTCATTTGTGATTGGTAAAGGGGAAACGAGTGAAGACAGGATGGCGGCAATAAAGTACTTTCAGTCCTTCTTTGCGAATATTAACGATGATTACCTCGCCAATATGAGAAAAAACAATAATCTGACTACATTTTACTACGCATATGCAATTGAGCTTGATTTTGATCCCGACAACAACACTCCTGATAGAGAATTTGTTCAGATGTATTTCAAGAAATCACTGGATGAATGCCCGGTGCATCTGGCCCGTATCATAGGTTTTGTTGTAGGAGGCTATTTGTTTCCGAAAGAATCAGGTAGCGGCCTTGATGTTGACGTACTGCATACAGAAGAAACGCTTTCACTTGCAGTAGGCTATCTTGATTCATTCAGAAAGTATCTTCTGGAAACCTCTGTGACCAACTTGGAGGAAGCCGCTTCAATCTGGTCGGAAACGATTGAAAATCTAAAAAAAGGATATCTAAAGATATCAGACTGCTACAGACTTGGACAGCATGTAAGAAAAAACAGAAAAAATCAGAAAAGGTACAAATTGATGGCAGATCAGATTTCTCTATATTCCGACATCAATACGCCACTGAACTTAAATTGACTACGCAGCTAATAAATAAAATCCTCTGAGTTGAGAATGCTCAGGGGATTTTATTGAACATGTCAGTTTTTCGGGCGCAGGAAATCGCACCAGTCATCCCTGCCGTCCATTATGTTGTCGAGCACCCTTGCAAGTGCGCCGTTTTCAAAACATTCTCTGCCCAGCAGATATACTCCCCTCTGCATTGCCAACTGAGCCCTGGCAGACAGCACATATTCTCCTGTGCTGTCATCCTGCTCAAACAGACTGCAGACAGGGGCTGCAAGGGCAACCTTTGCATTCATTCCGAAGCGTTCAGCCAGGAACAGAATCTCATACATCGCAAAATTGAATCTGGTTTTGAGGTTTTTCTCCGAAATGAACTTTGCAGAGATGAAGAGGGAGGATGTACCTCTGGTGCAAAGTACGTCAATCTCGTTTTCCGCTGCATCCTCAGCGGCGGAGTGCAGGAATTTGTAGCCCATGTCAGCGTCTGTGAAGTGGGCATCCAGCAGGGCGGTGTAGTAAAGGACATATTCAAGAATGGAGCCGCTTACCTGCAGGCAGGAAAGCACATCTCTTGATGCAAAGCGGAAGGAGCAGGAATCCCCTGCAGCATCGCGCTCATAGTCAAGAAGCAGCTCTCTGCGGGAAAGCTCCGACAGCATATCAAGGTTTGCACGATATTCATCGCTGCCGGGAACTCCAAGGGGCATATCCCTGACGTACAGGTCTGCATAGGTCACAGTGACGGCATAATCCTTCAGCCTGTGATGGAAGTACCTGTTGGGGTGGTACTCATCGCAGCAGCGCTGCAGAAAATCCCTCGCTTCCTTTGCCGAGGAGGTGACGTTTTCGTTGAGAATAAAGGATACAGTCTGCTGACCGCCCACGGTGTTTTCCACCTCTATATTCTCTATGTAGTCGCATTTTTCCAGATGGTCAAGGATCGTCAGAAGCTCCGACACTGCGCAGGGGGCTGCGTTGAGCCGTATTTCCTCGCTTTTGTTGAAGGAGCCTGTATATGCGAATCTGCACTGTCTGCCGGCAGCCTCCTGGGTTTTTGAGTAGGCTGAGGCGACTCTGTTACAGAAGGAGTGCCAGAAGGGGCTGTCCTTTGCAAGCGCCCATACAGCAGGATAGCTGAGGGAAAGGTCAGAAAGCCCTGTTGTTTCGCTCTCTTCAAGCACTGTGCCTGAAATACTGAACATCTCTCTGACGGTGATGTTCTTTACGGGGGCGTCGTATTCAAGCTCCCTCGCACCGCGAAGGCTGTTCATTCTGCCTGAGCGCACATAGAAGGAGCTGATACCGAGCCTTTCAGCCGCAGTCTCCGCTGCCTTCGAAAGCAGCGGCTCGCCCCCTGTCACGTCAAGGTAATCTGCCCCTGCCGATGCCATGATCTCTGACAGAATCGCTTCTGCGCAGCGGGGGCTTCTTTCATCCATGGCGAAAAGCCTGAAGCTGTCGGGGACTTCCTGACGGGCAGATTCACAAAGCTCCCCGGGCATGAGGATGCAGTAGGAAATCTCGGTTTCCATGCCCGAATTTTCTGTAAATACCGAAATGTTATCCGCAGCAGTGCGTATTCTGCGCACCTCGCCCACGGTCTCAGCCCAGCCGATGCATACAAGCTTCTTCGGGTCAAGCTGCCAGGTGGAAAAGAGGTTTTCCATATTCTTTTCCGACATTATCTTTATGATTACAGGCTCAAACCGATGGGTCAGGGCAAAGGGGATCTGATTTATCATCAGGCGGTCCTGATATTTGTAGTCCTTGTCTGAGATGTATTCGCACAGGAGGTCTGTTTCGGCATCGAGGGCGGAGAGCATATTGAGCAGCATGGAAGAGCGGCTTCTGTCTTCGCGCTCCACCAGCTCGCACAGGCGCTTGAACTGCCTGCGGTAAATGGGGACGGCAGTGCGCTTTCCGAGGCGCATCTGGGTGATGGCGGTTTCGACGCTCATTTCGGTATCGATGATATTGCGGGAAAAGTTCGGGCTGCAGGATACCGAGGTTCTGATCGCCCGCAGAAGATCATCCATCTGAGCCTTGTTTGCCTGTACCCGCTCGCCGCATTTTCTGTGGATTTTTATGCTCATGGAATCGAGGGGGTCAAGGTCGGGACGGATTTCTTTATCATCCTCCCAGTCTTCCTCGCGAAGGCGGCTTCTGCCGCTTCTGTCGCAGGGCAGCAGACAGCAGTGCCACCTTTCATCGGCACTGTGGGTGGTATTGCCGCTGCGGTAGATTCTGTCAATATCCTCAAGCTGAACATAGCCCTGCAGCAGCTTTGCCATTACCCAGCGGCAATGCTCGGTAACGCTGAGACGGTCGAGTATTTCTGGCTGCTGCTTTAAAAGCAGTGCGAATTTTTCCGCCGCAGCATTGAGGTCTTCATCGCATATTCCGACGCAGGCAAGCTTGCTTCTTATGTGCAGCGCAGCCCTTATGTTGGCGGCATAGTAATAGGGCTCCCTGAATTTTGAAAGAATCTCGGAGGGCGTTTTCCGCTCGTCCTGGGCTTTGGAGTAGGCGTAGTGAAGATTGAGGGCGATTCTGTCAAGCTGAGATCTGTATTTATCTTCCTTTTCGGCACCGAAACGGATAACCTCCATCAGCGCTGATGCTGTTGAGAGGGCGCCGCGAGCCTTTTTGCAGACAAAGGCGGCAAGAGTCTTTCTGTCGGGGGTGTATCGGGCGCAGACCTCTGCCAGAGCGCAGTTGAGCTCTTCTTTTCCGGTGGAGATGAATATATAGCTGCAATCGAAATATTTCTGCAGAATGACTTCCATTGATTCGGGGGAGATTTCCTCGCTGTCTGTTCTTAGGGTACACAGACGGCTGCCCTCTTCGGGGGATGAAATCTCTTCGCCGTCGCTGTAAATACGGGCAAATTTATGAAGATAGGGAGCTTTTTTCGTAAGCTTTTTTATAAAGCTGCGCCCATTTTGGGTGACAACTGTAACATCCAGCTCGGTATCGGGAAGCTGCCCCATGATGAGGACCTCTTCAAGAATCACCTCTGCCCTGCTGCCGCTGCCGACGATGAGCACATTAAGTCCTGACTGCTCACCGCCTTCGGTTGTATCACGGTAGCCGTAAAGTGGGTATTTTTCAAAAAGTCTGCAGCATGATAATTTAAAATCCGTCATTTCAGCATCCTCATTTCGCTTTCAGATAATCGAATTGTATCATAATCGCGGGATATTGGCAACAAACAATCGATTTTTGTGCTTTTTTGCGCCGTTAAAAATTACGCAGTTTGCAGACGGGCTTCCATGTGGTATAATTATCTGTAAATCTGCCTGAGGCAAGGAGCAAATAATATGAAATCACAGATTTTCAACCCCTATCTCCCCTGTTATGAATACATTCCCGACGGAGAGCCCCGTATTTTCGGCGAGCGGCTGTATATATTCGGCAGTCATGACCGTTTCGGCGGAACGTGGTTCTGCGAAAATGACTATGTTGCATGGTCTGCGCCCATTGATGACCTGTCCGACTGGCGTTATGAGGGGATAATCTTCACAAAGGCTCAGGACGGCAGGCAGGGCAATCTGTACGCCCCCGACGTTGTGCAGGGAATGGACGGCAGATATTACCTTTACTACTCAAAGGCGGATACATCAGTTATCAGCGTGGCAGTGTGCGATTCTCCCGCAGGGAGATATGAGTACCTCGGGGATGTACACCATGCCGACGGACGAATCCTCGGCGAAGGGGAAGGAGAATATTTCCAGTTTGACCCCTCGGTGCTTATCGATGAGGGCAGAATATGGCTTTATTCAGGCTCGGGACAGTACAACAAGCAGCACAGGGTAAGGCAGAAGATGTGCGGCTGCATGGCGATAGAGCTTGAAAGGGATATGCTGACCCTGAAAAGTGAGCCGAAAATTATCCTCGAAGGCTCGGAGGGCTTTGGAAAAACCTTTTTCGAAGGTGCCAGCGCAAGAAAGATAAAGGGGCTTTACTATCTTGTGTTCCCCACCCACGACATGAGCGGTCTAAACTACGCCGTCAGCAGATATCCCGACAGGGATTTTGAAATCCGCGGCAGCATACATTCCTCCTCTGACATCGGAATAAACGGATATACCGCAGAAAATCCTGCATATCCCGCAGGCAACAGCCACGGGGGACTTATCTGCATAAATGAGCAGTGGTACATCTTCGACCACCGCCACACAAACAGAACCTCCTTCTGCCGTCAGGGGGTTGCAGAGCCTGTGACAATAAGCGAAGACGGCAGCATCAGCCGTGCGGAGGCAACAAGCTGCGGTCTGAATAACGGACCTCTGCGCGGAGAAGGGACATATCCTGCCCATATCGCCTGCAATCTGCTTAAAGGCGAGGGCGGGGAAACTCCCTTTATCACTCAGGACAAGCCTGACGGTGATGTGACTGCCAGACAGTATGTTGCAGAAGTGTCAGAGGGCTGTCTTGTGGGATATAAATACTTTGACCTTCCCCAAAGGATGCTTTCGCTGAAGGTTACATACCGCTGCAGCGGCAGCGGTACTCTTGCGGTGATGCAGAAGGAAAAGGCTATGCCTGTGGGAGAAACAGCTATAACCGAAAGCTCTGACTGGGCAGAAGCGCAGTGCGCACTCTGCGCATCCTGCGGAAAATCCGCGCTGTTTTTCAGATACAGCGGCAGCGGTGCTCTGGATATTCTTGAATTTACCCTTGCGTGAGCAAAGGAATGTGAAGATGCAGCTGGTACTTGATTAAAACGGTATTTATGATATGATAGTATCAGATGTATATATGAAGGTGATGAAATGAATTTGCGAAAATGCGCCAGCGGGCATTTCTATGACAGGGATATCCATCAGCATTGCCCACACTGCGAAAGTGCCGCCTCAGACATTTCTGAGGACAGAAAGGGGCAGACGGTTGAAAAGCACAGCCAGGTGCTGCAAAAATATGAAAGCTGCAAAAATATGGACGAGCCGTTTATTTTTGTCAGCTATGCCCATGCTGATGCACAGCTTGTAAAGCCCTTTTTCGATGTTCTTGAAAACAATCATTTCAGATACTGGTACGATGAAGGGCTTCCCTCGGGAGTTGATTTCTATTATCAGATTGCGCGGCATATCAAGTGTGCTGTCCAGTTTATAGTGTTCGTATCGGAGAAATCCCAGAGATCGGAGAATGTCAAGGACGAGATTCATGTAGCCTATAAGCACAAGAAGAAAATGCTTGTGGTTTATATAGAAGATATCTGTCAGCTTGATGATGGTCTGGAGCTGGCTCTTGACCGCAAGCAGAATCTGCGTGCATATGAATTTTCTCAGGAAGATGCAGATCGGAGATTCTATAATGAGCTGTCCAAGGATGCATTGAAGCCGATAGAAAAGCGCAGCTACGACATTGTCTGCTCTGATTCTCAGAGTGAACAGGTATTTCTGTCAAAATACAATGATATCAGACTGCACGCAAAGACAAGTCTCAGCGATGTCTATGTGGCGGTGCAGAAAAGCACGGGAAACGATGTCATAATCAAGAAAACCGTTTTTGACAGCAATCATAACGGCGATTATCTGAGAAATTGCATCAATAACGAAAAAAGAGCGCTGATACACTGCAGATGTCCGTTTTTGCCGCAGCTTATTGATGTGTATGAAACCGATGAATATGCATATATTGTACAGACGCTTATCTGCGGTGAGTCGCCGAAGGTACAGTGCGGATACAGTGAGAGGTTTGTCATAGACTATGCCCTGAAGATTGTGCATATACTGAAGTATCTTTATTATCACGGAATCGTACACTGCGATATCAAGCCAAACAACACCCTGGTCAATGAAATGGGTGATGTGTTCCTTGTTGATTTCGGCTCAAGCTTCTTTATTCACGAAAACAATGTTGTCGATACTCCTGCAGGTACATTTGGCTTTGCGTCTCCCGAGCAGCTTACGCCCTCGGCAAAAATCGATTTCCGTACAGATATATACGGACTTGGACGCACCATGCTGTCAATGCTGGTTGGAAGCAAGATATCATCAAAGAATGTATTCGCAAACAGGGACAGCACGGAAATTATCACCTCCTGCGGCATGACATCGGCATTGAACAATACAGAAGTAAGAGTGCAGTATATAACTGAAAGTCTGGATTATTATGACAGCTTTGCTTCGCCCCTTCTCTGCGAGATAATAAACAGAATGATTTCTCCCCAGAAGGAAAACCGTTACTTCAGTCTTGATGAACTGAGCGCAGATCTCAGAAAGGTCCTTTCTGAAATTTAAGAAACAGCAACGGCTGCATGGGTAAGTAATTGCCCATGCAGCCGTTTTCATTCTGCATCTATGCCGATGCACTGCGACGCGGATTTCTTTTTGCGGCGCTCTTATGGAAGGGGAATCGGAACCTTCCTGTATGTATACCATCCACCCACTGACGGAAGCTTAAGAACTTTCCGTTGTTATCAACCTCTATATCGGAAAGTCTGACTTCCTTATAGCTTGCAAAGGGCTCCACATAATCAATGTCGGGGAGCTCTGCAACATAGGGGTACTCGCCCTGACGGACTATGAGTACCTCCGCAAATTCACGTTCCTTCACAAGATGCTGCATATCAAAGGGTGACACAAGGTCATGCTCGATGCCATTGTAGTCAACCTCCTTGCCGCAGACGGCGCTCAGCTTTGAAAGGAATTCTATCTCCTTTGAGGAGAAGCAGAGCCAGTTGCTGCAATTTGACAGAATGGTCTCTGCGCACTCGCTGTACTTCTGCTTGAGCTGGTTGAAGGACTGAATGTAAAGAAAATACCTGATATTTCTCGAGCGCGCCTCACTGATTCTGTTATCGAATGAGGGTATCTGCGGAAGGTTTGAGAATTCGTCAAGGACAAAGTTGACCCTGACGCTCAGGCGCTCGTTGACCTTTTCACCCGCAGTGACGATGAGGGTCTCATAGCACTGAGTGAAGAAGGCGTTGACAAGGAAGCTGAGGCTCTGTCTCTCGTCGGGATAAATGACGTAGACGATGGTCTGGGTATCGCCGAGCTCAGCTATATCGAAGGAGCTTCCGCAGAGCATATTCTGCAGCACCGAGTTCTGTGTAAAAGGCGACAGCGCCGAAAACAGGGTGCTGAATATGCAAGACCTGGTTTTTTCCGCATCCAGGTCGAGGACTGTGTGCAGTCCGAAGGAGGCGGTGGAGGCAGGGTCCATTTCCGCCAGGAGATTTCTTAAACCGTGTCTGTTTTCCTCGTAGCACATCTGTATCAGATTTCTGATATTGAAATGCTCAAGGGGTACCGAGTCCATGAGGGAAAGTGCCAGCGCTGTGAGGTAGATCTTGGCTGAATCTATCCAGTAGCGGTCTGCGGTACACGCCGTATTGGGTGCGCACACCGAATCGACAAAGTCGTTGATGCTCTGGATAGCCTCCGCCTCCCTTCCCTCGGAGTGGTATCTGTAAGCCTGCGCCATGGGGTTCCAGCAGTGCGAGGAGCCCGGGCGTCTTAAATTGAGCACATAGACCTTCGCCCCCGCGGCCTGTGCTCTGCCTGCCGTTTTACGGTATATTTCCCCTTTCGGGTCGTTGATAACGGCACTTTCGCCTGCTTCGATAATGGAGCCGACGGTGGTGAATACCGTTGTTCTTGTCTTTTTGCAGCCGGTGGGACCGATGATGATGGAGTGACTGTCACTGCTGTCAACATACAGCTTACCGGAGGTGTAGTAAAGAGGGACGCCTGCGTTCTTTACTGCACTTCTGCCCCTGGAAAAAGGCACTGCGTTTCTGAGAATCTCTTCTCTCTCAGCAAATCTGCTCTGACTCTTTGTAATGTACCTCTTGTACTTTGCCTCATACATCTTCTCTGTCCTCCTCTTCCGAACCGATGCAGAATCCTATTGCGGTCTTTCTGCTGCCTGCGGTTTCCGCGTTGTCGAAAAGATTGACTTCCTTTACGGAAAAAAGTCTTTCAAGTCTGCCGCGCACCTCGCTGCTGCAGGGTTCTGATGAGATGAGCGCGCAGGGTGTGAAAGCTTCGTTGTCCTTCAGAAAATACATGAAGGCGTCAAAGTAGTCGTTGGGAAAATGTCTGCTCCAGTCGGAAATGTCAATAATTGCGCAGCCTTCGTAGCGGTTCTTGAAGCGTGTACACTGATGCTTGGATTCCCACAAAAATCTGTCGATTTCCCTGAAACGCTCGTCCATGGGGACGAAGGGGAAATCAAACTCAAAGAAATCACCTTTGAGCATATCACTGCAATACATAATCGTCTTCTTATAATCTCCCTGAATCAAACGCACAAAACATCAACCTCCTTCACATTCGGTAACTGTCTGCGGTGCAGATGCTTCAAAGAACACAAAAAGCCCCTTAATTATGATTCGAAAGAATTATAATTCGGAACTTTTCAAAGAACGAAATGCCGGACGCAACAATGGACTGAAGCCTATTTGGGAAGCATATTCATTGTAATATTCGATTGTGGAAAATTCTCTTCGGCAAACTGACGCATGCGTTCTCTGCCGAATATGTGATTGGAGTGGATGTTTATGGATTTTACCGATATATTGCGCTCCTTCATCCACCAGAGGATATCAAGCCCCGTTTCGCTGTCAGGTCCCAGATCGTAATCAAGGGTCACCGACTCGAACTTCATCACCGACATAAGCATCTTGGCTGTATCCGCATCCCTGCAGCATTCGTAGCCTGAGGACGGGAAGTCTCTTGTGTCGTCAACAAAAAGCCTCATAAAACCTCTCCTTTATTGGGTTTTTCGGGATTTTACCCCTTTTCCTGCTCCTTTCTCAATACTTGTCTGTGCTGTTATTCCCACAAATCATTTTCGCCCCAAAACCTTTCAGGACCGTTTCCCACCAAAATTATAACATGGCAAAAGGGCTTGTCAAGTAGACATAAGATAAATTATGTATACTATTTTCTTCGGGATTTTTATCCAAAACGCCGGTTTGTGCTGATTATCAACCAAAAAGGAATGCTTGAAATTGACATTTGCTACAAAAACGGCTTTTTTTCACTGTCTAATGCAAATCACTTGCAGACAGATGGGCGTTGATGAGGCGGTCAAGCACCGATTTCGGCTCGTCTCCGCGGGTCAGACCCTTCAGAACTTCGTCCCAGCAGCCGACGCCGTATTTTTCCTCGTTTGAAGCTATGGGGTAGGCATCGCCAAGGGAGAAAAACACACCTGTGCCGTCCGCTCTGATTTTCCCTTCTGCGTAGCTGCTTTTTTCCTCCATCAGCATAGCCGCAAGCTCCAGCACAGCTTTTCTTTTAAGGGGTGAGGAAAGGGCTGAGCGGGTTATGAAAATGCCCTCGGAAAAATCCCCGAAAAAGGCGGCGCACTGATAATTTTCTCCGCTAAGAAGAGCTGCTTCGGCTTCGGTGAGAACTGCAAAAACCGCTTTGTTCTGCGAAAAAAGCTCAAAGGGCTTGCTGTCGGAGGGGGCAAAGGCACCCATTCTGACAAGCTCGGAAAACAGCTCAAAGCCGTTGAGCCAGTGAGTCTGAGGGTCGGCGGCATCGATTACCGAATCGGTATACACCGTCATGAGATAGTCAAAGAAAAGACCGCTGTCGAGGGCGTTGTCGGCAAAGAGAAAGACGTCCGAATCGGAAAGATTGCGGGCGATATCATGCAAATCCCTTGAATTTCCTGCAAGGTCGGTGTTTACAGCAAGAATACTGCCCTCACCTCTGACCGCCGCACCGTAGGCAGTGCCGCTGCTGTCTCTGAGAAGGGCATATTCCGCGATATCCGAAGCGTAGCGGGAATCATGGGAGCGAAGCTCATCGATGCTTACATACTCCTCTCCCAGCAGGCTGCTGACCGCATAAAGGGGAGCATATACGATGTCGGGGCTGTTCTGCCTGTAGGTAGCGCCGTCAGGCAGGGAGAGCTTGTAAACATCAGCCGCTGCGACGCTCGTATAATATAAGGTTATATAGCTGTTTTCCGAAGTGAAGTCGGAAAGGATTCTGCCTGTTATCCCGCTGTCCGCAGCGTCGCCCAGTGTGCTGAAAAAACGCACCGTAACCTCTGAAGCTTCGGCAGGCATATCTGCTTTCCGCTCCTCGCCGCAGCCGCACAGAAATATCAGCAGCAGAGCGGTGATAATTGCCGTAATTCGCTTGCTCATAGGGTCTCTCCGTCTAGTATACAATGGAATCAAGCTCCTGCGCTGCACCCTCCAGGGTGACTGTGAGTTTTGCGGGAAGGCAGACTATAACCTCGCCGCCGCGGGTTATCCACCCCTGATTTACGCAGGTTCTGTCGGGGCAGTCGGCACTTCTGACCCTGACGGCCCCGTCCTTTATCTCTATGATATTAACATATCCGTTCTGCTCAACAGTTATCTCGCAGTCGGTGGAGAGCGGGTATCTTCCGTATTCCTCGCCATTGACTGTAACCACTGCCTCTGCAACATACTTCCCCTGTGAGGGCAGAGATGTGAGAAATATCACAAGACAGAGCAGCAGCAGAGCGGCTATGACAATGATATCTCCGATTTTAATTATATTTTCTTCTTTTTTCATAAATTATAACATCTTTTCCAATCGCAGATTCATTGTTTTTCTGAAAATTTCAGTCAATTACATAATGAACATTCTGTACATAGCCTCTGCGCAGACCCTCATGTGCTTGACAAGGTCATCCATGCTCAGGCTTTCGTCAGCCTCGTGAAGATTGGTGGGGCTGTCGAGATTTGCAGGTCCGAAGGCAACTCCGCGGTTTGCAAGGGCGCGGGCATAGGTGCCGCCACCTGTGGAATAGCACTCGCCCTTCTCCCCTGTCACATCCTCGTAGCATTCGCAGAGTGTTCTGATGAGGGGGTCATCGGTGGGCAGATAGATAGGTGCCTTGTTCTCGACAACATTGATGCCAAGTCCCATTTCAGCTGCCTTATCTCTGAGCTTCTGCTCGATAACCATGCCGTCAGCGGTGACGGGGTAGCGGATATCAAGAGCGATTCGAAGCTTCTTTTCCTGAGTTTCGATTATGCCGAGATTGAAGGTCAGCTCGCCCGAGGGCTCATCCTGACAGTCAACACCAAAGCCAACGCCTGTTGTATTGCAAAGCAGACCGCAGAGCTTTGAAAGCCATTCTTCACCCAGCTGGTCATTGAGAGCTGTAAGCACTGCTGCAGCGGAGTTTATGCCGTTTGTGGGACACATTGCATGGGCAGAGCGTCCCTTTGCGAAGACCGTATTTCCGTTGATTTCGCAGCTGCAGCCTGTGGCGGTTACAGTATCCTTTGCCTTTGCATCAATCTCCCCGTCAATGACAGCGGTGGTCTTTTCTGCCACACAGTTGAAGGCGCTGCCTGCGTTGAAGGAAACAAGGCGGCTGTCCTCAGGGATGTCAGCAAAAATCTCAAACTGCAGAATACCCTTTTCGCGGTTGCAGACGGGGTATTCCGAGTCGGGAGTGAAGGCAAATTCGGGCAGAGGCTCTGCGCCGAAATACATTTCCATATCCTCCATGCCAACTTCTTCACTGGCGCCGAAGATGCAGCGAAGCCTGCGGTTTCCTTTTATTCCAAGCTCCCTGATTGCCTTCAGGCAGTAGAGAGAGACTACAGCGGCGCCCTTGTCGTCAGCAACACCCCTGCCGTAAAGTCTGCCGTTGCGCTCGGTGAGGGTGAAGGGGTCGCTTGTCCAGCCCTCGCCTGCAGGGACAACGTCAACATGGGTCAGCACGCCTGCGTAGGTCTCCCCTTCTCCGAATTCCGCATGACCTGCGCCGTTGCCGATATTTTTAACGGTAAAGCCCATCTCTTCAGCTCTGCCGAGGATATATGCAAGCGCCTTTGCGCTGCCTTCGCCGAAGGGCATATTCTCCCCCGCGGCAGGTCTTACCACAGAGTCGATTGCAACTATGCCGCGGATATCCTCAATAATATCTTCCTTGTAGCAGAGTATAAGCTTTTCAAGTTCCTTATTCATATAAATGCCTCCGATTCGGATAATAATACTCATGTATTGTACCACATAAATTCCCACTTTGCATTCTCTTCTATTGACTTGTGGGGAATTAAAATGTAAAATATCTGTAAATTACAGATTCAAAGGAGGGCTGCATATGCTGTTCGCCATTGATATAGGCAATACAAATATAACCCTGGGAGCCTTTGAGGGGGATGAGCTTCGCTTCACCTCCCGCCTTGCCACCGACGGCAGCCGCACCGAAGATCAGTATGCAATCGAGATGAAAATGGTTCTTGATCTTTACGGCGTTGACCCCTCTCAGATACACGGCGCTATTGTGTGCTCGGTCGTACCCCACATAACAAACTACATCGCAAGGGGAATCAAGCGTCTTTTCGGCATCGAGCCCCTTGTTCTGGGACCCGGAGTGAAAACAGGGCTTAATATCATGATAGATAATCCCGCTCAGCTGGGTGCTGACCTGGTGGCGGTATCGGTAGCGGCAAAGGCAAAGTTCCCTCTTCCAAACGCTGTCTGCGACCTTGGCACTGCAAGCACCGTTTCTGTGCTTGATGCAAAGGGCAACATGCAGGGCGTTATCATCTACCCGGGACTTCGCACATCCTTCAATGCCCTTGTTGCAAACACCGCGCAGCTTCCGCAGATAAGCTTTGAAAAGCCTGCAAGGGTTGTTGGAAAGAACACCATCGAAAGTATGCAGTCAGGTCTTGTATTCGGCGCTGCCGCACAGCTTGACGGTCTGCTTATGAGAATCGAGCGTGAGCTGGGGCAGAGCGTCACTGCCATTGCCACCGGCGGCTTTTCTCAGAGCATAGTTCAGAATTGCGAGAGGGAATTCCTCTTCGCTGAAAATCTTGTGCTGGAGGGTCTTAAAATTATCTGGGATAAGAACCGATAATCGGTTTTTATAAATATTTTTGGCGCTGCATCCGAAACGGAGCAGCAGCTTGGAGGTAAAAAACATGTCAACAGCAAAAAAAGCAAACAAGAGCAATACCCTGAGACTTACCGTTATGGCAATGCTCACCGCAATCATTTTCCTTTTCGGACTTACCCCCATCGGCTATCTGAAAATCGGTGTTATTGAGATAACCTTCCTTCAGATACCCGTTATCATCGGCGCACTTCTCTACGGCTGGAAGGCAGGCGCACTTCTCGGCGCCATGTTCGGCATCACCAGCTTTATCCAGTGCTTCGGTATGAGCGCATTCGGCGCAACACTTCTCGGCATCAACCCCCTGTTCACTGTGATTGTATGTATCATTCCCCGTGTTCTTATGGGATTCCTTGTTGGTCTTATGGCAACACCCCTTATCAAGGCTGACAAAACCAAGAGCTACAGCTTTATCGTACCCTCTCTTTCGGGCGCGCTGCTCAACACTCTTTTCTTTATGACCGCTCTTATCCTCTGCTTCTGGAATACCGATTATATTCAGAACATGGCAGGAGGCATGAATGTCCTTGCATTCGTTGTTGCATTCGTCGGAATCAACGGTCTTGTAGAGGCTATAGTATGTGCAGTGCTGGGCTCCGCAGCAGGCAGAGCACTGTTTGCTGTCCACAATAAGCTTTCAAAATAACTGATATATAAAATGAAAAGTCCGGGACGTAAGTCCCGGACTTCTTTTTTGCTATACCTTGCTGGTTTTACCTGTCGGGAATCAATATTAAAAGTACAGCCGGCAGCAGAGCGGTGATTCGCAGCGGCTTCCTGCGCATATAAAACACTCCATTTACAATGTGTTTTATAAAACGGGCAGAACATTTGATGATTGTTAAGTATATATTATTTTCAGAGAAAAAACGCCGATATATGCCGCCAGCCGATTGACTTGCAGCCGTCTTTTCGCTAAAATCAATATGTATGGTGCAAATTGCAGTTGCACTCTTTTTCACAAAAAACAAAGGAGAATTACTCTATGAAAAAGCTTTACATGGGAAAAGCACCCTGTGCTCTTGACCTTGGCGACGGCAGCGAGCGCGCCGAGTATGTAAATCAGGACTATATCCTGCACAAGCTCGGACGTCCCCACCGCGCAGTAAACATCATGTACACCTATTATCCCCACGATGAGCAGTGGCCTGCACGAATCTCCGAGGCTTGCAGGGATATGAACATATCCTTCCAGTGGGACTACCCCTACGACGACTATTTCCCCTATGGCGCAAACGGTCAGCCCTTTGAGCAGATGAGGGATATCCGCCGTCACGGTCAGGATGTAATCCTCACCCTCACCGTAGACTGCTCCCTCTCCGATGAGGAGCTTCGTGAGGTAGCCCGTCAGCTCAAGCCCTTCGGTCAGATGATGATAAGAATCAATCATGAGTGCTGCGGACAGTGGTTTACCCACAACAAGCGCCTTACATACCCTGAGGTCGGCGCATTCTTTGTACGCTTTGCAAATATCATCAAGGAAGAAGCACCCAACGTAAAGACAATTTTCTGCGGCGGCTGGGCTACCGAAGACGGCAAGGTCGAGCAGGAGGAAGCTTTCAAGGATTGCTACAAGGCAGCAGACATCTGGAGCTGCGACTGCTATCTTTCCCTCCATTACGGCTGGCCTTATGATATTGCAGAGTGCGGCGGCGGCTCCTACAAGGCCGAGACCGTCAGCGGAAACGTTGCAAAGTACGAAGCTGTGTTCAAGCGCGCCTGCGAGCTGGCAGGAGAAGCAAAGCCCATGACCACCGCTGAGTTCAATACCGACGGCGACGTAACAGAAGTCGGAGGCCAAGCGG
>JAZUPA010000130.1:0-12179 GCA_045604945.1 Acutalibacteraceae bacterium | reverse complement strand
ATTAGGTATATTAATTTTAAGTCGAGCCGAGACAAACAGAAGCGCCATGACCTTCAAGCACGAAGCGAGCGATAACTTCTTTTGCAAGCACGGAGTTGCTCTTTGTGCGGCCACGACACTTGAAAGGATAATGGTACTCCCGTCCAGTCACAGCCTGAGCGTGATAAAACCGTCGCAGGCAATGAGGGCGGCTCTGTCAGAACGACAGTTGGGGTGAAACTCCCGTGATGCGATTAGCAGATCGCAGCCTGATGACTTCCCAGCAGATATTATTCTGTTTGCGCGGGGTGTCGAGGACAAATAGCGTATTTACATATTTAGTAATCCGTAAAGGAGGTGAGATTTGTGGCGAAACATATCTCAAAGCGAGAGGCACAACTGCGTGCAATATGCGATTCTTTAGGTAACCAATACTCAGCTCAATGTCTATACGGACATTCGTGACAAACTGATTGCCCGTGGTGTTCCTCCAGAAGAAATTGCCTTTATCCATGATGCAGATACCGATGCCCAAAAGAAGGAGCTTTTCTCCAAGGTGCGTAAGGGCACCGTGCGTGTGCTCATCGGTTCAACTGCCAAAATGGGAGCAGGTACCAATGTTCAGGACAGGCTCATAGCCATTCATCACACCGATTGTCAGTGGCGTCCTTCAGATGTCGGTTGTAGCTTGCGGAATAAGCGGGTTTGAAAACTTAATGGACTGCCGCAGTTGTATTCTGTGACAGCCCATTAAGTTTTAGTGCTCTATTTTTCTTTGTGTATAATTATTGATGTTGTTACCCAATAACTATACAAATGAATAAATCATTTTTGTGAAATGCCTTTGTTCACTTGAATATATTTCAGACTAATTTATGAGAGATCAGCCAAAAGGCAGCTCAAATCTCAATATGTATAGTGCCAAAGCATATTGGACCCTTCATTATCGATTTTCGGCTTCTTTTTCAAGAAAACGGAAATCGATTTTCCCGATTGGAGTACGTGGAAGTTCGTCGACAAAACGATATTCTGCAGGCATCATATATGTTGGAATGTTTTCTGCACATGTTTCAACTAATTCAGATAAGAGAACCGAATTTTCAATAGTATTGTCTTTTTTGACAATATAAGCCACTGCTTCGTAGTAGTCGCTTCCCTTCCTTTTTCTGCCAACTACGCTACACTCATTAACAGTCCCACACTTTTTTAATGCACCCTCAACTACCATTGGAAAAATCTTTGCAGGCTGACCTTCGTAAGCAGTCATATATATTCTACGAATTCTACCTTTATGGTATACTAATCCATCTGGTGTCATATAACCTAAATCGCCTGTGCGGATCCAACTGTTGCCGCTCTCGTCAATTACTATTGTTTCTGCTGTTTCTTTAGGCTTGTTATAATAACCAAGCATAACTGAGGCTCCACTTATCCATATTTCACCTATTTCGTTATATTTTAATTCTTGCAAAGTATCGCTGTCGACAATTTTTACTGTGTTTATAATCAAAGGTATTCCAACGCAACCAATATCGTTTGCAGCGACACAAGATGAAATTGCCGTTGCAGAAAGTTCAGTCATACCATAACCTTTAACTACTTGATATTGGCAGCCATGGTTCTTCAAATAACTATTTACTCTTTTCTCTAAATCGCAGTCTAGTGAATCACCACCTACGCCAACAGTAATTACATGGGAAAGATCCATTTTAGAAGTAATATTAGACGATGATAAATAACTCAAATGGTCTGGCAATGCACAGAAATGATGGGGTTTATATTTTGCAAATTGTTTCGGAAATCCTTTTGAATCGAATATAGGATAGATTATTACTTCCAATCCACAATACAATGTTGTGTGCAGAGCAAAGCAAAGTCCGTACATAATAAACGGTGGCAAATCATTGAAAAAACGGTGTCCCCGTTTTATTGGAATGTCTATATGTCTGTAATTGTGTGCTAATGCATTTACATTATCATTGGAAAGCATAACGGCTTTTGGACTACCCGTAGTTCCTCCTGTATGAGCCATAATACAGCAAGTATCTTTTTCATAGGGGGTGTATTCAGGTGTCGCACCCTCACCAAGTGCGATAAAACTCTTCCAAGTAAGTGTTTGTGCACCAAGTTCGGGTGCCTTTGTTTTCATCTTGTAAAATACCTTGGTTACAGGAGGGAGCGAATCTGCCGGAGATACTACTATTACATTCTCTGCCGAAGTTCCCTTTGATGCCTTTATAATAGCAGGATAGGCTAAATCTATAGTCATAACAAACCGAGCGTCAGATTCCAAAATATATTCACGGATTCCGTCCACATTGGTGCGTGGATCAACCATATTCGCAACCGCCCCCAAACGATTAAGTGCATACAGTGCATAAACCATTTCGGGAGTATTGACAGTACATATAATAACAATATCGCCTTTTTTAACGCCGAGTGACGAAAAGGCTTTAGCTGCTTTTTCAATCCCTTCAAATAGTTGCCCATATGTAAATTTACGCCCATAGTAATTCAGCGCTGTGTTTTCAAGATAATCTTTGTTACTTTGCCACAACAATTCATACATAGTGCACTCGGGCAACGAAGAACTAATGGCTTCCTCACTATAATATTTCAGCCAAGGCTTGTCTATAGACGGATACCCCGTCAGCCTCTTTTCTGTCTGCATAATTTACTCTCCTTCTGTAAAGTTATCAATGATGGGGTAGTTCATATAAATAAAAGTACAAGGCTCAGTCGCTATCGTTCTGCTTTTTCCGTTGTATGTATATTTAATTTCCACCTGAATATCATATTTTCCACTGAATACCGGCTCCAGATTTATAAAAAGCTTATCACTGCTGTTGGGTGCGATTTCAATATATTCACCGGAAGAATAGTTACCTAATTCATAGTTGAAATCACACTTATATACTCCGTTATTCCTTGCACTTACCTTTGATATCAGATAAATGGGTTCTTCTACATCTCCGCTCCCGCCAATGTCAGTACGTAAGATAATATCATCCACGTTTAACTCTGTGAAAATGTTTGTTCTGACATATATTTCTTCTATTCTTATATGTCCGCTGTTATTATTATCAAGAAAAACGCTGATTTCAGGATCATTGAATGTTCTGAATAAACTGTATATTTCCGTATCGTTTACAGTCTCGCAACACTCGTCAGCAGAAACTTCAATTGACGTTTCTATAAACACAGGAGCAAGATGATAATTTACGATTGCAGTTACGACTGCGGTGATACATATCGTAAACACTAATCCTAATATCTTTTTTATGAAGGAAGGCTTTTTCTTTTCATCGGACATAATATCTCTCCTTTTAGAATCTCCTTTGATAATCTGCACTTTTTCTCAGCGTAAGCAATTGATTTGCGTATGCAACGTGAGCTGCATTTTCGGGAGTTATCCTACTTATTCCAGCAATAGGATAAAAAACTGTTTCTGGAAGAATGATATCCTTTGATCTGTAGTCAGCACAAAGTTCTATTTCAAGGTCATATCTGTCTGCAGTACCTACTAGGTCGAGCAATTTTTTCTCCCAAGCATTACTGCTGTCTGTAAAGCCATCTGTTTCTTCTGTTCTTGTACTTTTGCCATAACGTTCCATCATCAGATAGTACCATGTGCCAATCACATCACGCAGGTATTCAAGCCCGGCCTTCTCTGACAAATCATCTATTCTGATAGGGTCGTCAATTGTCGTATGAATTAAATTGTTCTTCTTTTGATTTGTTGGATCCTCTATGTAATGCGCCACAGGAACTACAAGAGCGCCGGTTTCCTTGGCGATTCTGTGAATCCCCGGCCACAAATCCAGTAAAAGTCTGTTGGGTGTTTTGTTCCATACGCCCTCGCTGAACATAAGTAAATCTGCCCCAAGCTCCATTGCTTTGAGGGCTTTCGGGATTGCTGATTTTCTGCTTGCAGCGACCTTTCGGTTTATAACCACGGAGCCGTTTAACCATGAGGTCACACCATCAAAGGTATTGTATATCTGAGGTAGACTGCCGAGAAGAATATAGGTGTGTCTGTATGTAGCGAGAATAGATGCTAATATATCATCCTTAAAGGAATGGTTTGGAGCCCATATAACTGGCTTGTCGGGTAAAATTATTCCGTTATCTTTTTCCTTTGAACTCGGATTTACAAGAGTGTTTCTGTTTTCAATTACCATTGGGCAGTTCAAAAAGAGCTTCCCTATCTTTTTGATTAAGATATTAACCGCCTTTCTTGCCTTTACTCCATTTTTGGATAGCACCTTTTCCGGTTCGTTATTGAGTAGATACCCAAAGGCGTTAATTAAAAAAGGAAACATAAAAGATGGAGGGGATCCTGCGGTTAGATCAGTAATACCTGATATGTTCCCATAGCACTTGTTTATAATTATGTTTATTTGTTTCTGACTTAACTCATTGTGCATAAAATACCTCCGGGCATATGTACATCGCTTTTACAATTCAGCTTAGTCTTTTGTTAAACAAAAATGCGTTTTGCATTGTGGGATGGATATTTACCGAATCAGCTTCTAGTAGTTCTTGCTATATCTGCCATTTTTCCTTGCGGGCATATTTCCAAATCAATTCATAACTATAGTACGAACACTCAGATAGGCGTTTTTCAATAATATGCATTCCAATCGGCATAGAGCTTTCCTTTGTCATAATCGACTTTACAAAAAGGCAGTTCCTCAATCAATGACCATTTCAGTTCAGCCACCTGATTTCGCAAATCTTGTAAAATACTCAAAGACTCTGATGACGGATGAATAGGAGTACCGATTTTCACATAATAAGTTTTTTTGGTATCATCGATTTTTTGCGCAAAAGGCAAGATAGTTGCATTTGCTGCTTTGGCAACATCGGCAATTCCCCGAAACAACGGCAATATAGGTGAATTCGGTGACAAATTCCAAGTACCATCGGGGTACATCATAATGTTTTCGCCGTTTGACAAATGTTCTATCATTTCCTATTTTGCTCTTCTACGCCATTCTTTATCATCACGGTCAACGTAGATAACGCCGTTATATTTAAGCCAATACCCCTCAACTATTCTGGGCAGCCATTTATTATCACCGGATAATAGCAACCAACGATATTGCCATAAAACTTCAGCCAATGTTTGTATGTAAAATTTGCCGCAATGCGTTGGTGCAAATATTATCGGTCCTTGAATGCTTTTAATAATATTCAGTTGTTCTTTGTTTACGATCTTGATTTTTTGCCTCCGCATAAAGCGTTCGACCATTACAACAAATACAAGTATGTAAAGCCAAAGCATTTTAATCCATTTTCTCATAGGCTCTCATTTCAGCCGTTCCTTTCTGATTTTTGATTTTCTCGCAGAATTAAAGATTCCACAAACCGAATTTAACGACAAATATTTCCATTTGACTTAATTAAATAATACTCCCGATTAACAATAATGTCAATGTTGCGATAGCATTTCGCAACATATTCGAGCGAGTTTGTGCAATATCACAAAACCAAACATTCTAATTCAGAAACATCTTGAAGGAGTGTCATTTATTTATGGTCAGAAATATGGTCGAATATATGTCAGGCGAAACGCCAAAACAAGACAGAAAGGATTTGACCACTATGCCAAGACGAGGCGAAAACATTAGGAAACGAGCTGACGGACGTTGGGAAGGACGTTTTGTCTGCGAAAGAGGAATGGACGGCAGAGCGAAGTACCGCTCTGTGTACGCTCATACCTATGCGGAGGTAAAGGCGTATCTTATCGCTCTGAAAAACAACCAAACTATAACCAATCATGCATCAAAGAATATTGTTGTGACCTTTGGCGATGCAGCCAGCAAATGGCTTGCAAGCTGTGAGCTAAGACTTAAATACTCAACTGTTGTCAAGTATAAAGGACTGTTGCAAAAGCACATTCTGCCTGTTTACGGCAAAGCAAGTCTTTATATGATAACCGAGCAGAGCATTTTTGAATTTGCCATACACAAGCGGGAAACTCTTTCTTCAAACACCGTACATATAATTCTTGTCATAATAAAGGCTGTACTGAGGTATGCTGTCAAACAGGGCTGGACAACTGCACAAGTACCTAATATTGCAATGCCATCAAAAGCAAAGCGCGGTAAAGTTAAAGTCCTGACACTGTCTGAACGTTTGCGGTTAGAGGAATATCTTACCGAGAACATGACACTTGTGAAAATGGGGCTGTATCTATGCTTATATACGGGTTTGCGTATTGGTGAGCTTTGTGCGCTTAAATGGGAGAATATCGATTTGAGTAAAGGCAGTCTTTATGTTGTTGCAACAGTACAGCGTATCAAAAATCCCGATGCTGCATCAACGCAAAAGACAGTACTGATGACAACCGACCCGAAAAGCTCTGCTTCGTATAGAACTATACCGTTACCAAATCAGCTTGTATTGCTGCTGAAAGGATTTCGTACCAATAATGCCTGTTATCTTCTGTCAGGATGTGAAACGCTGATTGAACCTCGCACAGTGCAATATTGGTTCAAGAAATTTGCAAGAGAACTGGGGCTTGCATATTCAAATCCGCACATACTGCGCCATACTTTTGCAACTATGTGCATAGAATCGGGATTTGATGCAAAGACCCTCAGTGAAATACTTGGCCACTCTAGTGTTGAGATTACCTTGAATAAGTATGTTCACTCCTCAGAAGACCGCAAGCGAACACAGATGGCACTGCTGTTTAGTGGTCAAGACATGGGTACAGATTCTGGAATTATGCCGTAGCCAAGCTGATTTTTAGCTTTTTATGTCAGAATCTTTAATTCTGCGAGAAAATCAGGCTACACCAACAACAAACCTCAATATATACAGATTAAAAATTTTCAGCGCAGTCAAGTGTGTAAAAACTCTCGACTGCGCTATTTTCTTATCACCGAAAAATCCAATATACAAATGTGCGTAAACAATATCTTTTTGATTTATAAGGAGGTGAGCCACCATGTCAGCCAACGCATTTGTCCGAATCCCCAAGTGCCTGTTCAGCAATGAAGAATATAAGGCTCTAACCTCTGATGCAAAACTGCTTTATGCACTTATGGACGACCGCTCAAGGCTATCCGCAGTGAACGGTTGGCATGATGAGAACGGCGAACTGTTTATTTTCTTTTCCATAAGCGATGTGTGCCGTGTTCTGAACTGCCACACAGGAAAGGCTTGCCGTGTTGTTGCAGAGCTTGAACGGGCCGGACTGATACGCAGGCGAAAACGAGGGCAAGGCAGACCGGCTATGATATATGTATCTTCTGTTCAGACTTCTCAAAATCGCAATTCCTGACTTCTCTCAACCAAAAAGAAATAAGAATGAGCGCAGTAAGCCTGAGAATATATTTATACCAGCCGAAGAAAGGAACTGAACGGCGACGGAAATAGAAATATTTGCATCGGGGACGGTTATCTCACGCTCCCAGCGGGTACGAATCTATATTTTATGTCGACTATACACTAACCAACTTTACTTCACAGTTATGAGTTGAAGCGTATTTCAATGTTGCAGCTGTTCCGCCCTTGCGTCTTCCGTCATACACTGCGATAACTCGCTGAGACCTATCGATCATGTAACGATTGCGAACGGCAAAGCATTTCTTTGAATAGTGGTCGCTGAGTATTGTTATTCTGTCGCAGTGGGCTATCAGTGCATGAAACTCGGTGTCAGGCGTGTTCATCCGACCATCGTATGGTATTGCAGCTTCAAGAGATATATCGTATTCAGCCTTCAGCTCAGCAACGATGCTTGCAAAAATTAAATCAATACCTCTTGCAAATCCGCTGATAAAATGAGTGTATCCATCATCGATTGCGGAAATTATCTCGACACGAAGTCTGTCGAGCACACTTTCAAGACTGTTCTCAGGTATATCTCTATGTCCGGTCACACAGCAAGTGATATCTTTCGTTGCGTCCATATCGTCCTCCAGAAAATAACAGAGTTAGAATAACTCTATAATAACTCTGTTTGTGTTTTAATGCAAGATGTAAGTCTAAAATAAAGTTAATATAGCTTTATGGAGGATTGAATATGGACAAGAGTAACGAGAAACACTTTGGATTGAGAGTGGATGGTGAAATTCTTGCAAAGTTCAGATATGTAAGTGAATACGAAGGACGCTCGGCAAACAGCCAGATTATTCAGCTTATGCTCAAATTTATTGCTGAATACGAAGCTGAACACGGCAAGATTGTTCTTGAGCCTGACAACGACTAAATCATAATTGAATACCGTTTATGAAAAAGGTGCTGATATTCGGCACCTTTTTCTGCGTTTAATAGCAAATTTCTAAAAGAGTATAACGACCTTATCCAATGATAAATAAGCTCTCACAGCGCAAATGATCCGCTAAATCTGCACCAAATCAATACACATGAAGGGAGGTAAGCAAGATGCCAAGGCTGAGCAAGAAACAGAAGCTGGAGTGGTCACTGTTCATCAACGAAAAAGGACGCAGGCAGTACAATGAGCTTTGCCGTAAATGCTCAAACGACTGCAAGCAGACTTTCAGATGCACCATCATTGATTGTCCGTTGTATGTTTCAAAACGAGGCAGATACAGACACCGAAAGTACAATGCAGCGTCCTGACCGCATAACACGATTCAGAGGTGTCCTACTTTGTAGCGAGCATGGGCTTTGTGTCACCACTTCGCCGGACAACGGTCATTCGACCGTCATCAAGGAAGGGGCAAGCCCCTTACATCCCCGAATATACACAAAACAAAGGAGCTGACAAATGTTGCGAAACAGACAATCGGAAATTCACATCAGACTATATCCAAACGAGAAAGAACAGGTAATCCGCAATGCTCGCCGGTGCAGTTTGAGTATTTCGGAGTACGCTCGAAAGCTGCTGCTTGGTTATGAGCCCAAAGCATTATCACCCATCGAAGTAGGCAGGTTGATGGGCGTGATATACAGCGTTCATGACGAACTGACCGCTATCGGAAAGAGCGAGCTTGCCGCCGATCTTCGCAATGCGGCGATAGCCTTGCAGAAAGCCTGCGCTTGGGAGGACGGATGACAGATGGCAGTAACAAAGATATGGCCAGTAAGGGATAATCTCAAAAGGCTTGTTGAGTACGCAGAGAACCCTGAAAAGACCGCCAATCCCGAAGCAACGCTGTGCGATGTTATTGACTACGCCTCCGACGACAGAAAGACCGAGCGACGACTGTTCGTTACCGGCATCAACTGCTTTGCCGAAAGTGCTTTTGAGCAGATGAGCCTTACCAAGCGCAGATTCGGCAAGGAACACGGCGTAATTGCCCACCACGCATATCAGAGCTTCAAGCCGGGAGAGGTAACGCCAGAACAATGCCATCAGATTGGCGTTGAGCTTGCCAGACGATTGTGGGGCGACCGGTATGAGGTGCTTGTTGCAACGCATCTGAATACCGACTGCTGTCATAATCATTTTGTGCTGAACTCCGTTTCCTTTGCTGACGGACGAAAGTTCAACGGCAACCGAGCATCGTATTACGCTCTGCGTGAAGCCTCGGACGAGCTATGCCGTGAGTATGGCTTGTCGGTAATCGAAGAACCGTCCCACGCAAAGACACCCCGAAAGATATTCGAGGACGAAAAGGCAGGCAAGCCTACAAGATACAACATCGCCAGACAGGACATTGAAGCCGCTGTGCTGACATCTGCTTCTTGGCAGATTTTCTTGCAGGTCATGGGTAAGCTAGGGTACGAGATTCAGATATCACACACGGGACACCTGACCATAAAGGCGCAGGGATGGAAATATCCTGTTCGTATGGACAGTCTCGGCAGTGAGTACGCACCCAAGAATCTCTATCATACAATCATGGTAGGCAACTACCGATACAAGCCAATACAAATCCCCGTTTCTTTTTCCGTTCACCGAGTGCGGTTTCGGGGCAGTCTGCAAAAGGTTAAGAAGGTCACAGGGCTTCGTGCGCTGTATCTTCACTACTGCTACAAGTTGGGTGTATTGCCAAAAGAGAAACAGCACAAGCCACTCTCGCCGGAAATGCGGCATGAGCTGATGAAGCTCGATAAATATGTAGAACAAATGAAAATCCTCACGGTACACAAAATCGGTACTGTCGAGGAGCTTTCTCTGTTTCGGGAGGAACGGCAGTCACAGATGGATACGTTCGTCAAGGCTCGTTCCCATATCGACAACCGCCGCAGACGATGCAGCGACCCGAAACAGAAAGAGGAATATAGCCAGCAGCGCAGAGAGTTTACCGCACAGATAAAGGTACTTCGCAAGGATATTGGCACTGCACAGGCGATAGAGGACAATATTAGCCGAATGAAAGAGCTGATTCGTGTAGAAACCGAGCAGCAAATGCAATTCAGATCAGGCAGAAACAAGGACAGAACGAAAGGAAGTAGATAAGAATGAGCGAAATAATCAAATCAATACCAATCTCCGACCTGCACAGCTTTCCCGAAAATCCCTTTCATGTGAAAGAGGATGAGGAGCTGAGAGTACTCACCGAGAGTATAAGAGAATACGGCATTATCTGCCCGATTGTAGTCAGACCGTAAGCGTCAAAACTAGCGGCGACTTGCGGTAAGCTTGCCGGTGTGAAACAATACTCCCGTATAGTAGCGGATAGTATATGGCAGTCGCGTATACTATCCGAGATACGGGGGTATTTTCATGAGCAAGGATTTACAAACACTCAATGGGCAGAACAAACTGGCTCTGTGGACCGGAAGGATCTCGGAGTGCCGCAGTAGCGGCCAGAATGTTAAAACATGGTGCCGGGAAAACGGCATCTGCGAGCAGACTTACTACAAGTGGCAGCGGCGGGTATTTGAGATGGCTCAGGCACAGCAGGAGATTCAGTTTGCAGAAGTCACACCGGTGCAGCATGTCCGTTGTAGCAATGTGGCAGTAACTGTCCGCATTGCGGGTGCAGAAGCAGATATATGTAACGGTGCAGATGCAGCTACTGTGGAAACAGTGCTGCGGATCTTAAAGTCATGCTGACCGACTTCAGCGGTGCCGACCGGGTCTATATCGCCTGCGGTTACACGGATCTTCGCCGTGGGACAGATGGCCTAGCTGCACTGGTCCAGCAGCAGTTCAATCTGGATCCGTTCACCAATACACTGTTCCTCTTCTGCGGCAGACGTCGGGATAGAATCAAGGCGTTGTACTGGGAGGGAAACGGATTTGTCCTGTTATACAAGCGCCTGGAGTCTGGTTCTTTCCAGTGGCCCCGGAAAGAAAGCGAAGCCAGGGTCCTGACGCCTCAGCAATACCGCTGGATCATGGAGGGCTTAAGTGTGGACCAGCCAAAGGCGCACAAGCCTGTTTCCGGTCTGGAGATAGTGTGAGAAATAGTATGTTTTTCTGTACTTTTTAGTACATATATGGTATAATAAATGTATGAAAAAGACAGATAGATTCCAGACAAGCAACGCAGAAATGGTCACCATTTCCCGCGCGGAATATGAAGAATTTCAGGCTCAGAGAACGAAAATCTCTGAGCTTGAAAGCCGTGTAGATGTACTTATGGAAGCTCTGCGCCTTGCCCGTCATAAACAGTTCGGCGCATCTTCCGAGAAGAGTGAAGATGCCCTTATGGAGCAGCTCAGCTTCCTGTCCAATGAAGCCGAAGTTTTTTCTGCCGCAGAGAAAGAAGCAGAAGAGAGTGTTACGGCTGTAGCCGCCCACAAGCGGCACAAGAAGCACGAATATACGCTGGATAATATCCCGGAAGATATGCCCACGAAGCAGGTAGAACACCGTCTGGAGAGCGAGGATCTGGTATGTCCCCAGTGCGGCGATACCATGACAGAGATTGGCAAGGAAGTGGTCCGCACGTTGGAGATCGTCCCTGCTCAGATGGTAGTCCGGGAAGATGTCTACTACACCTACGCCTGCCAGAACTGCAACAAGGAAGATATCGAAACTCCCGTTGTGAAAGCACCCAGGGAGAAGAACATCATCCCCGGCAGCTTTGCTACACCGGAAGCCATTGCCCATATCATGACCCAGAAATTCGTTATGGGCAGCCCGCTGTATCGGCAGGAGCAGGAAATTAAACGGAAGGGTATCCACCTGAGCCGACAGACTATGTCCAACTGGATCTTGAAAGCGACTGAGGATTGCCTGGCTCCTGTGTATGAGCAGCTACACCGAGAACTGCTCACAAGAGACGTTCTCCATGCGGATGAAACTACACTGCAGGTACTCCATGAGC
>JAZUPA010000129.1:0-12769 GCA_045604945.1 Acutalibacteraceae bacterium | reverse complement strand
AGACCCTTGAGATATTTTGTGCCTGAGCGGACATATCTTGAGAAGCCTTCTGTTACCTGTGCGTCATCCGCATCATCGCCGTTTCTGTAGGCAATAATTGCAGACTTGAGATAGAATCTCTTTGTATCGCTTGTCCAGTAGGATGTGCCGAGATTGTAGGTGAAGCTTACAAGAGCATCAAACTGGCTCTGGCTGAGGACAACACCGTTTCTGACAGCCCACTCTCTGACCGCTTTCACATAGGTCCCCTGATTCAGGTCTGCCATAAGAAGTCTCTGAGCTTCTTCCTTTGTAAGATAAGGCTTTTCATCGCTCAGTACAACTTCTTCGCCGAAGTAATTCTTGATCTGATTTGCAAAGTATTCAATGACTGTTGCCTTTGACCATGACTTACTTGCTGTGGTTGTGACTGCATGTCCGTAGCCTATGGTCCAGTAACCGGAGGGATCCTTGTAAGGCTCGAATACGATAACTGTACCTTCAAGAATGTCGGGATTGGTGCTTCCGCCGCCTTCCCACTCTGCAATGAACTTTACTCCGTCTTCGCTTATGCCCATGTTCTGCTGTTCTTCAGTCAGAGTGTACTTTTCTCTGAGAACAACCACTTCAGTGGTTGCTACAGTTGAACCGAAGCTGACGGTAAGGGTGTACATGCCGGGCTCGATGCCTGTTACGACCCCTGCAGAGGTAACGGACAACTTATCGGGAGCGCTGCTTGTATATGTAGCTCCGTTTATTCCGACTATACCTATATTCTTGGTTGAACCTGCGTTTACATAATAGTAATCCTTGGAAAATTCAACCTCTGCCTCATACTCGGATTTGTCAACAATCTTTACATGTTTGGCAAATACCCAGCCGTAATCGCTGCCGTAAATAATCTTATACCACTCGCCGTTTGAGGACTTGTCTACAATTACAAAGAATTCGCCCTCATCGAGAGTTCCAAGCTTTGATGCGGTATCGTTTGCAGACTTTCTGACGTTCAGAGACGATACTACATTTACAACTTTACCGTACTGATATTTGCTTTCATCAACTGCTGTGGTCGATGTCGTGGTGGCAGTTGTTACTGTAGTTGAAGTTGTGGTGGAGTCAGAACCCGATTCAATGTCTGTCGGGGATGTGGTAGACTCAGTGGTGGATGCGGTTGTGGATTCTGTAGTTGATGCTGTAGTCGACTCTGTGGTTGAAACGGTCGTCGACTCAGTAGTTGATGCCGTTGTAGATGATGTAGTGGACTTTGTTGTGGATTCGGTGGTTGTTGCCTTGGTAGTTGTGGTAACTGCCACTGTGGTAGTAGTTACTTTAATGTATGTACCGCACACCCATACTGTTGCACCGTTTCTCTTATAGCTGTACCAGGTTGTGCCTGAGACCTTCTTTGAACCTGTTATGGTTATTACTGCACCCTTTTTGAGGGTTGTTACCAGAGAATAACCTGTGCCCGCTCCCTTTCGTACATTAAGAGAGGATGCTGTTACAGTGCCTTTTTTGATTGTCTCATACTGAGCTGCGGTAGTTGACGCTGTGGTCGATTTAGTGGTGGACTTTGTTGTGGATGCTGTGGTTGTTGCCTTGGTGGTTGTGGTAACTGCCACTGTGGTAGTAGTCACTTTTATGTATGTTCCGCACACCCATACTGTTGCACCGTTTCTCTTATAACTGTACCAGGTTGTGCCTGAGACCTTCTTTGAGCCTGTTATGGTTATTACTGCGCCCTTTTTAAGGGTTGTTACCAGTGAATATCCTGTGCCTGCTCCCTTTCGTACATTGAGGGAGGATGCTGTTACAGTGCCTTTTTTGATTGTCTCATACTGAGCTGCGGTAGTGGATGCAGTAGTTGACGCTGTGGTCGATTTGGTGGTGGACTTTGTTGTGGATGCAGTAGTTGACGCGGTAGTAGATGCTGTTGTGGATTCTGTCGAAGAGGAATTTTCCGATACAGAGACAAACTTACCCATTACCCATACGGTTTTTCCTGAGTAAATAAAGCTGTACCATACATCACCTGACACCTTCTTCTGACCGGTGATTTTAAAGCTGTAGCCTTTGTTGAGAACTTTATACACGCTGTTGGATGTACCTGCTCCGGTTCTGATATTTATTCCGTTGGTCGTCAGCTTTCCTGTCTTGCAATTATCACCGTAGGAAAGATCAACATAAGCTGATGTGACCCATGCAAAGGTTTCCTTATACGCAAACTTATACCATGTTTTACCGGATACGACGCTTGTTCCAAGCACCTTGTAGGACGCACCTTTATTGAGAGTGCCGAGCTTTGCGTAGTTTGAGCCCGCACCCTTACGGACATTCACGGAGTTTGCATTGAAGGTGATTGTGGGGGTATAATTGTAAATATCCTCGAGCAAATCGAGCATCTTGTCGTCTGCCTTGCCGTCAGCTGTCAGCCCCTGAGCACTTTCAAAGGACTTTACTGCTGTCTGAGTGGCAGGTCCGTAGCTTCCGTCTGCGGTATCCTTGAGATAGCCGAGAGCAATAAGCTTTGTCTGCATTGCCGTTACGTCGCTGCCTTTGTCACCTCTTGCCAGCGCAGCATAGACCTCAGGTCCGTTTGCTGCTGCGGCGGAAAAGACAATCAGCAGTGCCAGAAACATAGCTGCAATTCTTTTGATAACCATATTGTACCTCCTGATCGCCATATCGACGAACATTCCGCATTTTACTGTTTACACCTGTATTATACGAAAAAGTTACAATTTTGTCAACTATTTGCCTCAGTGTTTACATAATGTAAATATTTGCCATGTCAGAGTTCAATCTCCAGCCCTACAGGGCAATGGTCACTCCCCATAATTTCGCTGTAGATGGAGGCATTTGTTATGCGGTCTTTTATATCGTCAGATACTATGAAATAATCAATTCGCCATCCCGCGTTGTTTGCTCTTGCATTGAAGCGGTATGACCACCAGCTGTAGGCTCCTGTAAGGTCAGGATAAAGATATCTGAAGCTGTCGGTAAAGCCTTCTGACAGCAGCTCATTCATCTTCCCTCTTTCCTCATATGAAAAGCCTGCATTTCCGATGTTTGATTTAGGATTTTTAAGGTCTATTTCTTCTCTCGCGACATTAAGATCACCTGTGTATATCACAGGCTTTTTCTTTTTCAGCTCACACAGATATGCCCTCATATCATCCTCAAAACGCATCCTGTAATCAATTCTTGCAAGTCCCTGCTGGGCATTTGGCGCATAGCAGTTAACCAGATAGAAGTTCGGGTATTCAAGAGTGATCACCCTTCCCTCGTCCTCGTGCTTTGCACGGATTCCGTATTCGTAATGCAGCGGTTCATGCTTTGTATAGATTGCCGTACCCGAATACCCCTTTTTTACTGCGCTGAAAAAGTATCTGTAATACCCCTCAGGAGAAAAATCTGCCTGGTCGGGCTGCATTTTTGTCTCCTGGATGCAGAAAAAATCTGCATCCTCCCCTGCAAAAAACCCCTCAAAGCCTTTGTTCAGGCAGGCTCGAAAGCCGTTGACATTCCATGAAATGAATTTCATATTATTCCTCCGTTTTTGCGCATAACGTCAGGATGACCTCTGCAGTCACCCTGACGTTATTACTCAATATACTTCTCTTGCCGCTGCTACCGCCTGCATCGCATCTGCACAGCAGTAATCAGCGCCTATGCTTTTTGCATAGTCCTCAGTCAGCACTGCTCCGCCGACCATTACACGGCAGTCGGGACGCACTGCTTTTATCTCCCTGACGGTTGCTTCCATTGCGGGGAGAGTTGTTGTCATAAGAGCGCTGAGTCCTACGAGCTTTACGCTTTCATCAGCCTTTACAGCCTCGACCACAGCTTCAACGCTGACATCTCTGCCCAGGTCGTTTATGGCATAGCCGTAGTTTGCAAGAACAGTCTTTACTATGTTCTTGCCGATATCATGTATATCTCCCTGTACAGTCGCAATTACTATTTTGCCCTTTGGCTCTTCTGTAATTCCCCTCGACAGCATGCTGTCTCTGATAACATCAAAGGCACACTGCGCAGCTGCGGCGGCATTGAGCAGCTGAGGCAGGAAAAGCTTTTTGTTTTCATAATCCTTGCCCACCTCATCAAGGGCGGGAATAAGCCAGTCATTGACTATATCCATCTCGCCGTGAGAAGCAAGCAGCTCCTTAGTTGCTTCTGAAGCCTCCTTCTTCAAGCCTTTCTTTATATAATAGCTGACTGTATTGCTCATTGCAGGAGCAGCTTCCTTTTCAGGCTCCGACACATGGGAAATGTAATTCTGTGCGTTTTCATCTTTACCCATAAGCAGATTAAAGGCAAGCACTGCCCCTGACATTTCGGCATCGTTGGGATTGATTATGGGCAGGTCAAGTCCCGCTTCAAGGGCAAGAGTCAGGAAGGAGCGGTTTATCATGCCCCTGTTTGGCAGTCCGAAGCTGATATTGGAAACGCCAAGCACAGTTCCAAACCCCATCTTCTTTACCTTTCTAAGAGCTTCAAGAGTTATTGCTGCGCTGTCGCTCTGAGCAGATACTGCCATTGTAAGACAGTCAATAAGCACATTCTCTCTGTCTATACCAAGAGTTTCTGCTCTCTCTGCGATCCTCTTGGCAATGTCGATTCTGTCATGAGCATTATCGGGGATTCCACTCTCGTCAAGGGTCAGCCCCACAACACAGGCTCCGTACTTTTTGACTATGGGCAGAATGGCAGCCAGCGACTGCTCTCCGCCGTTTACGGAGTTTACTATCGCCTTACCGCAGTACACTCTGAGAGCTGCTTCTATCGCTCTCGGATTTGCGGAATCTATCTGCAGCGGTACATCGGTTACTCCCTGCAGTCTTTTTACAAGCTCAGGAAGAAGGGATACTTCGTCAATTCCGGGTGCTCCCACATTGACGTCAAGTATCTCCGCCCCTGCATCAGTCTGGGCTATAGCCTGGGAAAGAATATAGTCAAAATCACGCTCTGCAAGAGCCTGACGGAAACGCTTCTTTCCTGTGGGATTTATCCTCTCGCCGATTACCGCAACATGATCAGGGGATACATATCTGCTCTGTGAACAGACCAATACCTTTGTCTTTTTCTCAGTTCTTTCAATTATGTCGTTATCCCTGAACATTTCAGAGAGCTTCTTAATAAACTCAGGAGTTGTTCCGCAGCAGCCGCCTACAGCACATACTCCAAGAGCTTTGTATTTTTCCATCTGAGCACAGAAACTGTCAGCATCCATATTGTAGGTATTTGTCTTCGGGTCGGGAAGTCCTGCATTGGGCTTTACAAACACAGGTACCTTTGCCGCATCGCACAGTCTCTTTGCGATGGGGTAGATTTCATCAGGACCCAGAGAGCAGTTTATGCCCAGTGCGTCAACACCGAGCCCCTCAAGGGTTGCTGCCATGCATTCCACTTCGCAGCCTGTAAAGGTTCTTCCACCCGACTCAAAGGACATTGAAACAAATACAGGCAGACTGCAGTTTTCCTTCATCGCCAGCACCGCTGCCTTGGTCTCATAAAGATCGGTCATTGTTGCTATCTTTACAAGATCAGCTCCTGCCTTTTCTCCTGCCTTCGCAATCTCCGCATAGCAGTCATAGGCTTCTTCAAAGGTCATCGTTCCGTTGGGTTCAAGCATTACACCAAGGCTTGCAACATCAAGAATTACCTTTGTGTTTTCATTGCATGCAAGTCTCGCTGCTCTGACAGAAGTTTCTATCACTTCCTCCACTGTGTATCCGCTGCCCGAAAGCTTGATGCGGCTTACACCGAAGGTGTTTGCACATATCATATCAGAGCCGCTTTCAACATACATTCTGTGGATCTCTGTAAGCACCTCGGGATGTGTAATTCCAAGCAGATGGGTATTTTCCCTGTAGCCCATGCTCTGGATCATGGTTCCCATCGCTCCGTCCAGAATCAGTGTCTTTCCGTTAAATATATTTGTTCCCACAGCTTTTGCCTTCCCTTCTGAGTTTGCATTTATCATATAATCTGCAGCTTTCACAGTCTGCAAGGTGTCCTTTTGTTTCTTTTTCCGATATTCCGATTATTGCAGTAATGCTCTTTCTCGGCAGAAGCAGATATGAATCTGTCACTGCAACTCCGATTTTCCTCGGCATATCCAGCAGCCTCTCTGCTGATTTGTTTGTGCAAAGCGGCAGATCACCGTAACCGGGACTGTAGCATTCGGTAAGATATTTCCCTTTGTACTGCTCCCGCAGCTGACACAGAACATCATCGCACAGCTGCTCAGCCAGCACCGATGCCAGAGTATCACACACAACTGCCGCAGCCATGTCGCTGCTCTCAAGAGTGCGCAGCAGCGCATCCGTCTGCGCTCCCAGCGTAACAGCCAGAAGAACACAGCTGTCGCAGCCATCAAGGTGCTTTGCAATATCATCTCCACCGAATTTTTCATCATAAAGATAAATGCCGTCGCCTTTGCGTTCGACGGCAAATTCTCTGTATGTAAATTTTGGTGAGCATACTGACGAAAGCCTTCTGTGCAGATCTTCCGCCAGAGTCTTTGCCGGCTCGTCAAGATAGCCCAGATATCTGCGCAGCATCTCCCAGTCGGGAATTTCAGGTAGTTTAAGATTCATAAATATCTCCCCCTATCAGTGGGGCTTATATATTACAGGCAGTTTTTGACATTGGCGTAGATTCTTTTTGCCACTTCGGGATTATTCATTGTGTAAAGGTGAATGCCTTGTACGCCGTTCTCGATAAGATCAATTATCTGCTTTGATGCATAGTCGATACCTGCGTCAAAAAGCGCCTGCGGATCGCTTTCGTAAAGGGTCAGCAGCTTTGAGAATTCGTGAGGAACACTGGCACTGCTGAGGGTTACGGTCTGCTCAATAAGGCGGGTGCTGACTATAGGCATGATACCTGCACTTATGGGAGTTTCTATTCCTTTTGCTCGCGCCTTATCTATAAAGTAATAAAACTTGTCATTGTCAAAGAACAGCTGAGAGATAAGCCCCTCTACGCCTGCACCGATTTTATACTTGAGATTCTCAATATCTGCGTCCAGATCCGGAGCATCGCAGTGTCCCTCAGGATGACAGGCTCCGAGAATCGCCATATCGGAGGAGTGCTTTATCTCACGGGCAAGCTGGTCGGCATGTCGGAAGTCATTGACTCTGGGGATGTTGGGATTGATATCGCCTCTGAGTGCGAGAACGTTTTCAATGCCGTTTTCCTTCAGCTCACATATAACTGTGTTCACCTGCTCCTTTGTTGAATTGACACAGGCAAAATGAGCCAGCGGTTCAATTTTATAGGTCTGCTTGATATGCTTTGCAATATCGCAGGTGAAATTGTGATTGTTTTCGCTTCCTGCACGATAGGTTACAGAAATAAAATCCGCAGGAATAACGCTGAGCGCATCAATTGCTGCATAGATTTTGTCAACTCCCGTTGTCTTCTTCGGAGGGAATATCTCAAGGGAGAAAACAACTTTCTTTGTGTTGTAAAGTTCCGGTATTCTCATTAAATATCATTCCTTATATTTTAAAATCCTCGGCAGAATGCTTTCCCGGCAGCGGAGCCAGCTCGGGCTCACGAAGGGTCGGGTCATATCTGAAACGCATGCATTTCTCTTCCGCACTGACCTTCCCCTTTTTGCCGCATACGAAACCGCCGTTTTCCACGCTCACAAAATAACAATACTTACAGGCAGGTGTTATTTTTTTGTCAAACAGATACCTTGGCATTAAAATCCTACCCCTTGCTTTTTTCTTGATTTTACACTCTTTTTTTACCTTTTGTCAAGGGCTCCGGCAAACACATTACCGCCATAAGACACATTATTACAAGACACACTGAGCCTGTTGCGGTGGGCATGGCTGAATATCCTCCGACAAATGCCATCGCTGCTGTCTCAGACGCAGGCAGCAAAGATGATATAAATGCTGTCAGCACCGCACATATAATCCCCTGTAAAAGCCTTATGATTATGAATTTCACTTTGCTGACAGGAACGCCTTCCAGCACCGAAAACACCTGAAAATGCACCGAAAGTCCTCCAAAACCCAGAGCAAAGGCAACCATAGGAAAACCTGCTTCCGATGCCGCTATGCAGCCTCCGCTGACTTCCAGAATACATGGCAGAAATGCTTTGGCTGTACTTTCCGCAACACCAAACTTCACAAGAATACCCGAAAGCAGTCTGTCCGCTCCCACTGCCTGTATGATACTCATAAAATAGGCAAACAACATCACGAAAACGCAAACGGAAAGAAGGCTTTTTGCAGCTGACACTGCGGAAGATACAAAAGGATTATCATAGTAAGCTTTCGCTTTTGAATCTTTCACGGTATTTTCCCTTATCGAAAACAAGCTCAGTACCGTACCGACTATAAGCACAGACAGGCACAGCACCAGCAGGAGCATTACCCCTGTCCTTGTATTTTTGTATATCACTCCGCCCACAGCCCCCAGCACAAATGCAGGCCCTGCGGAAAACGCAAAATACGACAGTCTCTCTGCCTGTTTTCCGCTCAGTTCACCGTTATCATAATATTCCTTTACCGCTGCTGCTCCCGCAGGATATCCTCCGCACATCGCTGCAAGCAGTACAAATCCTGCACATTCGGGGAGTTTAAGCAGTCGTGCCGCAGGCTTTGCAAAGGGCTTTGACAGCATTCCTGCAAGACCTGTTCGCATAAACAGAAGCGAACAGAACATGAGCGGAAAAAGTGAAGGTATTACCATGGATGAGCAAATCTCCAGACCTCTTCTGACTCCCTCTGCCGCTGCCGTCGGAAAGGCTGCTGTTACTATAAACAGAACCGCCGCAAATACATATTTCATCATATCGCCTCCCGTTTTGTAATAGTTATTCCAAGCATATGCATATTATTAAGCAGCTATAAAACAAAATCTCAGCAGATATAATGAGATATGCAACTGGAGGCATATTCATGAGCAAATCAAATTCAGAAAATCAGACGGTGATATCGCGGCTGAAGTCTCTGTCACTTTCCCTTCGCAGGCATGACAGTCATGTGGAAATAAACAGCGGCTGCGAAGCACTTATCGAAGGGTGCAGAGGTATTCTGGAATACTCTGACAGCCGAATCAAGGTAAGTGTCGGGCGGCAGGCTGTTACAGTCATCGGCAGTGAGCTGACTGTGCGAAATATGTTCTCACAGATGATTGTAATATCCGGGCGCATTTCTTCTGTTGAATACTCCTGATCGGTGGTGTTTTTATGAAATATCCGATTCTGCGCTTTCTGTGCGGCAGTGTGCGCTTTTCTGTACGCGGTCCTTTTCCTGAACGCTTTATCAATCTTGCAATGCGCTGCAACGCTTCTCTGTGGGATATAAAGCGTGATGAGGAAGGTCTTTCAGCCTGTGTTATCGCCAACAGATACAAGCTGCTTAAATCTGCCGCGGGTAAGACAAAAATGAAGATGAGGCTTACTTCAAAACGCGGTCTGCCTTTTATCCTCCTGCCCTATCGTCGGAGAGCAGGATTTGTTCTTGGGTTTGTATTTTTCTGTCTGACACTGTGGACTATGTCAAATTTTATATGGATAGTTGAGTTTCCTGATGCAGGCGAAGAGCTGAGCCCCAGAATCGAAGCAGCTGCCTATGAGGCAGGTATATATCCCGGCAGACTGCGCTCCTCTATGGACAGTCAGTCTCTCGCTACGCTTCTTGAACTTAATGTAAGTGAGCTTTCCTGGGCTGCAGTCAATATTTTCGGCAGCAGAGTCTCCATAGACATACGCGAATATGAACGTTATCCTGAAAAGCCATCTCTGGATGAGCCCTGCAATCTGGTTGCGTCAAAGGGCGGCGTGATTGTTGAAATAAGCCCTGCTCACGGATTTGTCGAGGTTCAGAAGGGAGATGTTGTTGCAACCGGCGATCTTCTTGTCAGCGGTGTTGTGGATGATGCCATGGGCAATGTAAGTCTGATTCATGCTACAGGAAAGGTAATTGCCCGTACCGATTACCGATTCACTGAAACCGTTCCCCTTCTGCAGACTGAGCCCCTTACTACAGGTCGTGTTGTTACCATTCGAAGGCTTACCTTTCTCGGGCTTGAGATGCCATTGTTTATTGGAAGAGAGCCGGAAGGGGATTTTATCAAAACCCGTACGGAATCCCCCCTCAGGATTGCTTCCTGTGAGCTTCCCGTACGCTACATTGAAGAGCACTGGACGGAAGTTTCGGATATGACCCATATAATTTCCGAGCGTGATGCCGTCAACCGCGCTTTCGAGAGAATTGATGAGCGGATTTCTGAGTTGGGAGATGCTGAAGTGATTTCACGAACCGAGTATATCGAAACTGATATCAACTCGGTTACCGTTACTGTGGATTTCACCGTTCATCAGAACATCGCAGTGGAAGAAAACATATTATTTGATTAAAAAATTATAAAAAGTAGTGACTTTTGAATATATTTATGTTATAATGACACAAATAATAAATATAAGTGCGCCGTTCAGTAGCTTCGGTGCGTTTCACTGTGTCTTTTTTTCATCAATATTTTCAGAGGTAATGCCATAGATGTACGAACAAATTGTCAATTTTGAACGAATGGAGCATGCCATAGGTTTATTTGGCAGCTTCGATGAAAATGTCAGAATTATCGAAAAGGAATTCAATGTTACGATTATATGCAGAGGTACTGAGCTGAAGATTTCAGGCGAGCCCGACGATACCTCAAAGGCTGTGCGTGCGGTCAATACCCTGCTTATGATGATCAATCGCGGAGAGGCTCTCTCTGAGCAGAGTGTACGTTACTGCATCCAGATGGTGCGGGACGGCACTGACGACAAGATGGAGTCAATGATACGCGAATGTATCTGCATAACCACCAAGGGCAAGCCCGTAAAACCCAAAACTCTGGGTCAGAGCAAATATGTTGAGACTATAGAGAAGAATACCATAACAATTGGTGTAGGTCCTGCAGGTACCGGTAAAACCTATCTTGCAGTCGCTATGGCGGTTGCAGCCTTCAGAGCAGGCAGTATAAGCAGGATAATCCTCACCCGCCCTGCAGTGGAGGCAGGCGAAAAGCTAGGCTTCCTCCCCGGTGATCTTCAGCAGAAGATTGACCCGTATCTGCGTCCTCTCTACGACGCTCTTTTTGAAATGCTCGGTGCCGAAGCTTTTGCACGATATCAGGAGCGCGGAGTTATTGAGGTTGCTCCCCTTGCATATATGAGAGGCCGAACATTGGACGACAGTTTTATCATTCTGGATGAAGCCCAGAATACTTCCCGTGAACAGATGAAGATGTTCCTTACCCGTCTGGGCTTTAATTCAAAAATGATAGTCAACGGCGACTCCTCTCAGATAGATCTGCCTGACGGTAAAAAATCAGGACTTCTTGAGGTCGCCAGAATCCTTAAAGGCATTGATGACATCGGTATTGTCAGACTAGATGAGCGCGATGTTGTCCGTCACAGACTGGTTCAGGATATTATAAAGGCGTATGAACGTGCCGATTCAAATATTAACAAGAAGCCGCAAAATTAACGGAGGTTTGAAAGAATATGGATAAGATCAGAGTTCTTATTACCAATGATCAGAAAGCTGTTAAAATCCCCACCGGCATTCGCCTTCTCATAAGAAGATGCTGCAATGCTGTGCTTAAAATGGAGAATTTTGAGGGTCCTGCCGATGTGAGTGTGACCTTTGTTGATAATGACAGAATTCAGGAAATAAACCGCGAGCATCGTAACATCGATGCCGTTACCGATGTTCTTTCATTCCCGCTCGGCGAGGACGGAAAGTGGGACATTGACCCTGAAACAGGCGCACAGCAGCTTGGCGACATTGTAATCTGTGTTCCGCGCGCTGTTGAGCAGGCCGAGCGCTTCGGTCATTCCTTCCAGCGTGAGATGGGTTATCTTACCGCTCATTCCATGCTTCACCTTTTGGGTTATGACCACGAGCAGGGCGGTCTTGAGGCTGTTCATATGCGCGAAAAGGAAGAGACTGTCATGATTATGCTCGGTCTCCCCCGTGATGAAAGCTACGCATCAGAGTAAAGTACATATTTTTGTGGGCGGTTTTTACCGCCCACAAAAAAATTTCAATATCGTGGAATTTGTGCTTGACTTGTGCGAACATCGATGATATAATCTTCTCGTTCACTACGGAGAAGTACCCAAGTGGTGAAGGGGCTCCCCTGCTAAGGGAGTAGGCTGGGTAACTGGCGCGAGGGTTCAAATCCCTCCTTCTCCGCCAGATCAAAAGACCATTTTAAGTGTGAGTGAACAATGGTCTTTTCAAGACGGAAGATGCTGTGTAAGCTTTGCTTATGCAGCATCTTTTGTTTTGTCCAGAAGTGAGCTGAGATTACCTACAAACTTGTAGTTTATAGTGACTTCCTGTGTCCTCTTCCCTTTTACCTTTTTGATTTCTGACACAACGATGGAATCTATCAGATCAAGAGCCATATCATGAGTCAGACGTTTTATTCTCAGGAATCTCTTCATCATATTCATCCATGCAGCAATCTCATTATCCTTGTCGTGCTCACGCTGAATCTCAGCCTGTAGCTCGGCTTTTTTCTTTTCTACTGAACTAAGCTCATTTTCATAATCTGTCATCAGGCTATAAAAGTAGCTTTCAGGCATTTTACCGTTAACTCTGTCCGAATTAAGAGCTTTGACTGCTGAGTTGATTTCATCAATGCGTTTTTCTATCTGTGCAAGAGTCTTGCAGGCATCATCACGCTTTCTTGCAGCTTCCGCACCTACCACATCAACTGCACGTCTTACGAGCTCCTCACGTTCATCCTTTGTAAGTTTTCCATA
>JAZUPA010000128.1:0-24914 GCA_045604945.1 Acutalibacteraceae bacterium | reverse complement strand
CTTTTGGCTATTTCTCTGTTTGTTTCTCCTGCGGCTTTTCGGGCGAATACTGCTTCGCTCAGTTCTTCCATTTTCGTATATTGTCTTGCCATGCAAAAACACCTCCTAATGTATTTCTTATTCTACATCAAGAGGTGTTTTTTTTCATTGTCCGTTTTTCGGGGTACTGTCCATTTATCGGGGGATTTTTTTATTTGGAATCAGTCTGCCTGAATAGAAGAAACAAGATAAGTTTCGCGGCCGTTGTAGATGGTTTTTCCAAGAGTTGCAGAACCGGTGCCTATAAGAGAGCATCCCGCATCTTCAGCTTCGGCAGCGGTCATTGAGTAATAATCAAAATCATTGCCCGAAGACTCATATACATTGAAGCTGACAGTGACAAGCTCACCGCTGGCAGAGTAATCCGTAACAATTGCAAAACCCTGAGATTTGGGGATTTCAATAAAGTAGTAACGGCCTCCGTAGTACATCCAGTTATCTCCGCTGTCGCCTGCAGAGGGATAAATCTGAACGCTTTCGCCGAAATAACGGCTGATACGCTGTTTGACAACAGTTTCGGAAAGACTGTAGTTATAAGTCACAGTGCCGATTGAGAAACCGTCGGAACTATAATCATAAACCGAGGAGTTCATTGCAAGACTTGCAACTGCGAAGCCTGCAAGCTCATTGGATGATACAGAACCGCCGATATTTGTGGTGCCGGCCTCTGTGAACGTAGAGACAAATGCATTCAGATCCGCAAACTGAGAACGATTCAGTTTGCCGGGAACAGCATTAACGGAAGAATCGTCATCCTCGCCTTCTGAATTATCAGCGTTATCTGAATCGGAGACAGCAGGTGTATCTGATTCGGAAGCTGTTGGAATATCAGAATCTGAGTTAGTAATGATGACCTGAGAAGAGGAACCGGAAGAAGGGGGGATATATATACCATTATCCTGCTGGTTGAAAATTCCGGAAAAATAAAGTATACAACCCATCGCAACAAGAAGCAGACATGCTATAACAGTCATAACTGCATTGCCGGCTTTTCTTCGCTTATTTGCCTGTTCGTTTGCTGCAGCGGCAGCTTTTGCCTGGGGAGAGTAAACACTGGTGGAAACAGCAGTATACTGAGCAGCGCCTTCTCTGCTGGAAGACAAAACCGGAGCAGAACTTCTGGCGGCGCTTGAAATATAGGGTGACTGCATCATGGAGCCGCTGTACGCCTGATAAGAAACTCTTGAAGAAGGATCAGACATTTGTGCATAAGGATTTGTCTGATCTGCGTGAGGTGCAGGAGGAGGGGTATAAGCCTGTCTTTGAGGGGGCGGAGTGTAGGCGCCGCCGTAAGGCTGGGCAGGTACAGAATATGGATTCGGTTGAGCGGGTGCGGAATATGGATTTGGCTGGGCAGGTGCGGGGGTAAGTCGTGAGCCGCAGTTTCCGCAAAACATAGTTCCCGGAGGAGAATTGAATCCGCAATTAGGACAAAGCATATAGTCACCACACAATACGCATGAAATCAAGTTGAATATAATATATCACTATACTCTAACAAATCATACCACATTGATGTCAAAATATCAATTCATATTTTGACAAATTTATAAATATGCAGGTTTGGAGATGAATTTTGGTGACAATATACCTTTATTTGACAGTGAGTTAAGCTTCACAGCGTGTCTGCATCGAAAAAACACGGAGAGAGAGTCTGAACCGAGGATAAGTGATTGAGATATGCTCATAGGGGTAATCTCTGCTTTTATTCCAAGCTTGCAGTAAAGCTCAGAAGAAAGAGCTGACGCAGCAGAGCTTGTACCGCAGTAGGATATGCAAACCTGAGAAAAAATTTCCGATCCGAATTGATTGACAAGGAGGGATAATGCTTTTGGAATATCGCGAGCATAAATAGCATTATTCGAGGAAGAACCCATCTGAATAACAGTGTATTCTCCTGTAATGGACGTGCGAAACAGGGAGGACAAGCCGATAATTCCGGACCGGTACATGGAGCGGGGGTTATCAGAAATTATGAAACTGCTTATTCTGTGTTTTTCATCTTCAAGATTGCATACGCACATTGCAAGGTCTTTTCCGTTTTGTCTTTCAATTACAGCGCGATGAAGCAAAAGCTCGCAACCGCCTGATATTGTGCAGGAGTCCACAATGGAAAGTTCAATTGAGCTATTCTGAGAAAGCAAAATATCCCGAGCAGTAAGGGCGTTTCTAAATGCGCTGCTGAAATTGCTGCCAGTGCTGATATGCAGAATGGGAATGCCTTCGGAGAGAATACGCCGCCAAAAATCAACATAATCCTGAATTTCAGGAGCGTGAAAAGCGATAGAGGAAGATTTATCTGCATCAGAAGGTAGATGTGAAATGGTATCGGAATAAATATTTCCGTCAAAAGAGTAAGAAAAAGGGATTATGCGAATATCATTTTTGATGACAAAATCTGAAGGAACAGTGCATCCGGAATCAACTGTAATAATAAAACTCATAACATAACACCTCGGCAATAAGAAAATATCATAAGCGAATTGATTACATCTGGTAACCGAAACTAGATTAACACGTAATTATCAATCTGTCAACTGATAAATATTTAAAAATTATTAGAATTCACCATCAGATGATTGCGTTTTATAAACACATGTGTTATGATTGTTGTGAACAGGAGGAGTAATTATGCAAAAAGACAATGCTCTTGAAACATTGAATAAATGGAAAGAAAAATTGGAATACTATAACCTGCCGTCCTGGGAGGATATGCCGGATATTGATCTCTATATGGATCAGGTAGTGATTCTTATAAATAAATACCTTTCGCTTATAGGAAGTGAGGGGGACGGGGAAAAAGTTATAACTCCCGCAATGATAAATAACTATGTAAAAATGAAAATAATACCTGCACCGGTAAATAAGAAGTATTCAAAGCTGCACATAGCATATCTTCTGATGGTATGCATTTTGAAGCAGACCATGAATATATCTTCGGTTAAAAGAATGATTCCCCTCGAAATAACATCAGAAGAAGCGAGAGAAGTCTATGAGCGGTTTGTGGTAACGCACAAAAAAGTTTCCACTGAGTATACCGGTCAGCTTAGTGTATTATCGGAACCGCTTAACGATGAAACAGCTACAGACAGTGCGGTACAGGCTTTTATACTGGAAACAGCCATTTTGGCAAATCTTTCTAAACAGATAACAGAAACCATGCTGTCAATAACCTGTGAGTCGGAGGAAGATCAATAAAATAAGCGCCATGGAGAGTGTGTGGCTTTTGGAGAATATATGCAGGCGTAATCTGCGAGAGGTCGCGGCTTGCATTTTATAAAAAAGGTTAATGTAAAAACGATGGAATAAAGAAAATTCATAGGGATTTCATGCAAATGGTCGAAAAATGAAATATACTATAATTGCAGCAGTGATAAATGAGTCATTTCTGCCGTTGAGGCTGTAATAGCCGGATGCGGATTTTGACTGCTTGCAATAAAAGTAAAAGATACAATTTTTATTAAAGAAAGGATAATGAAAAATGGCAGTATTGGAACTTACAAAAGAAAATTTTGACAGTGTAATAAATGGCGATAAAAAAGTTCTTGTAGATTTCTGGGCGCCTTGGTGTGGGCCTTGCAGAATGCAGGGGCCTATTGTTGATGCTCTTGCAGAGGAGTTAGATGGATCCTGCGAGGTAGGGAAGGTCAATGTTGATGTAGATGGAGAGATTGCAAGCAGATATGGTATAATGAGTATCCCCACCATTCTTGTGTTCTGTAAAGGTGAGGTCAAGGCAACCGCAGTAGGACTTCGCGGCAGGGAAGAATTGATAAAGATGCTTGAAGATTGATGCTCTCGTCGTTTACATGACGAAAAGCAACGAATTTGTGCTCGCTTGGGCATTTTAAACAAATTTGTAAATAGTCTCGCAAAGTTGCTCAAGCAACGTAAATATTTACACAATAGATTATTTTTGTACACAGCTAATTCATAATTATAGTGCATACTATAAGCAAGAAGTTAAGGCAGGAGAGTGCCAGGACTTTTGCCGGATTACTTCTGAATTTCTTCATTTTTTCTCCTTTCCATATTTGTTGTTTGAATTAGTTTATGAACTAAAAAACGAGCCCCGACGATGTGGAGCGTCGGGGTTCGTTTTTTGCATAGAATAAAACGCGCCTCAGAATGAGCTCTGAGGCGCTTTTTGAATTATTGCTGGCTTTCGTCTGCTTCTGCAGCAGGAGCATTACCCTCTGCGTAGACAACAACATAATCGCCGCCTGCTTCGTTTATAAGCCACAGAGCAAGCTCGCTTTCGGTAATATCATACTTACCGGGAATGCTGCCGTTTGCGTAGATTGAGAGTGAATGTTTTGCATTGGGATTGTTGATATAGAACTTAACAGAATTACCGATTTTCTCAAAGCCGTAAATTACCATATACTGAACTTCGTTGCTGCCGGTATCACTGTAGCGGGCAAGAACTATATTTCCTGCGCGAAGCTCGTCAAGAACAACGTCGGTGGTGATGTCTTCATATGCAGCAGCTGTCACGCCGTAGCCGCTGAGAGCAGATATGATAAGCTCATCATCCCATTCACCCTCCGCTTCACTGAGGAAAGCGTCTCTGAGTGAAGCAACAGAGGCTCCGGTGATGCCGCGCCAGTTAAGAGCCATAGCTGCGGCAGCAACAGAAACATTGTTTTCAGAGTAATCACCGGTATTGAGGCTGGAAATGAACCAATCGGAAGCTGCACTGTTGTTAATGATTTCAGCGGTGCTGTCGGGAGGATAGTAGCTCTGGGAAACATAGAAGCTCTCAAGAGAAGCAAAAGCGTTGCACACAACGGTCATTGTGAGATTGTCGTAATAATGATAATCTCCGAGAGCATTCCAGGAGTTGAAGCAATACTTTGTGAAATTAGCAACCAACATAGGAAGTTCGTTGCTTCTGAGCTTATAGTCGGGAGTGAAAAGAGTAGAGTTCTTGGGGAAGTATGACATGACAGAACCATCTATCATGATTTTTGCACTTTCATCTGAGCAGTCGGAAAGCTGAGTTTGTCCCTTTACATCGGGTGCATAACCTGCTTTGAGTACAAGATGCATATTTTTTGCAAGATCGAGTCTGGAGACAGCTTCTTCAGATTGAACCATAACGCTGTCTATTGTATTGAAAAGTACTATTTCCGAAACGAGCTTTGTCCAATCAGATTCAAGCTTTACCTCAGCAGAGGCGTCCTCGCCGCCGGCTGCATCGGACTCAGTCTCATCGGCAGAATCTACATAGTTGTAGTTAATCCCGGAGGGAGTATACATGTTAAGGAAAAGCTCAGCATATCTGACGAAATCCATAAGCTTGACGTTTCCGCTGCCCACACCGTATATTTCGTAATTGAGCTCACTCATAAGAAGAGCGAGAGTGTCAACGAAAATCGAAGTTGTTACATCGCTGTCAGTAATAAGCTTGTCGGCATAGGGATAATCGGGAATCAAAGAGAGGAGTTTCTTTGAGGCATCATCTGAAACAACAGTAACAGAAGAACCGTCAACAGATGTGCCGGTTTTGTTTTCGAACCATGATACGAGAACATATGCCATCTGAGATGCGGTCATTGTTGAATCCATGTTGTATATATCAACATTAACCCCATATGATGCAACGTTCATGACATGTTTGAGTATTTCATAGTCAGAGATGCAGTCGGGAACATGGTTTGCGACCTGGCAGAGCTCCGCATCAAGAATAATTTTGGGGAGCATTATTCTTTGTCCTGAAGTACCTTCTATCCAGGAACAAAGCACATTCTGACCGTCAATGGTCTCAACGCTGTAGCGCATTTTACCCACAAGTTCATTTGACTCATTGGAATTAGCCTGTTTGAGAGATGCAATTACCTCATCAAAGTAGGGGGCGATTATGTCGTTGATATTGCCTGCGTTCCAGACACCGCGAACATTTGGAGTCTGGTAAGGATCGGTGCCTTCCATATCAACTCTCGCACCAAAAAAGCCTGTACAGCCACTAAGAACAAGGGTAGCACACATTATCACTGCAAGAAGAACAGCAACAGCCGCCGTGCCGTGTTTACTATGAATCACTAAATCATTTCCTTTCGTAATATATGACTGATTACTTTTTGCAAAATCTTGAAAATTATAACATAGAGTAATGTCTAATGCAATGTTAAAACATGAAGTATTTGTTAATTTCTTTTTTAGAATCAAGCAAAAACAGGCTTTACAGAAAGAGTACGATAGACTAAAATGAGTGGAGAAAAGGAGCGATTTATCATGAATGAGCTTACCAAGGTAACAATATATACAGATGGAGCTTGCTCAGGGAATCCCGGGCCGGGCGGATGGTGTGCGATACTTGTCTGCATGGGAAAAGAGAAGGAAATTTCCGGCGGAGCACATGAAACAACCAACAACCGCATGGAACTCACCGCTGTAATTGAAGCATTGAAGGCACTGAAAAGAAGATGCAGTGTGCATATTGTTACCGATTCAAAATATGTGGTTGATGGCGTTACAAAGGGTTGGGCAAAGTCGTGGAGAGCAAAGGGATGGAGAAAAGGAGACGGCAAGCCTGCGCTTAACCCCGAATTGTGGGGAGAGCTGCTGGATGAGCTCGATAAACATGAGGTAACCTTTGAATGGATAAAAGGGCATGCGGGACACGAATACAATGAACGTTGTGACAAGGCTGCAGTAATGCAGACAGAATTACACAGAAATTGAATAAATCGACAAAAATTTGGCAAACCTATTGAAAAGTGGACTAATTTAGTATATATTAAGAGCCGAAGAAAAAACGACTTCGAAAGGTCTCTGATAATTTTGGAAAAAAGATTTGTATATGCGGATAACGCGGCAACCACAAAGGTATCACGCGAAGTATTCGATGCAATGAGCGAGTTTTATCTCGACAATTACGGCAATCCCTCCTCGATTTACTCCAAGGGCGTTGAAGCGGCTAAAGCTTTGATGAACGCACGTCAGACTCTTGCAGATTGCCTTGGTGCAAAACCCAATGAGATATTCATCACCTCCTGCGGCTCTGAAGCTGATAACTGGGCGATCAAGGGTGCTGCGCACACTCAGGCGAAGAAGGGTAAGCGGCATATAATCACAACAGCCATCGAGCATCATGCCGTGCTTCATACCTGTGCAGCTCTTGAGAAAGAGGGGTTTGAGGTAACATATCTTCCTGTAGACAGCGAAGGTCTTGTAACTCCCCAGCAGGTCAGCGATGCAATCCGTGAGGATACTGCTCTCGTTACAATCATTATGGCAAATAATGAGATCGGAACCATTCAGCCTATTGCAGAGATTGGTGCAGTATGTAAGGCTAAGGGTGTCCTTTTCCACACCGATGCAGTTCAGGCAGTCGGGCATATTCCCGTAGATGTCAAGGAACTCAATGTAGACATGCTTTCCGTTTCAGGCCATAAGTTCCATGCTCCAAAAGGTGTTGGACTTCTCTATGTACGTCTCGGTCTGAGAATTGAAAATCTCATTGACGGCGGCGCACAGGAACGCAGCCGCAGAGCAGGAACAGAAAACATTGCAGGAATTGTGGGAATGGCAGTAGCACTAAAAAGTGCAATTGATAATATGGAAAAAACAAACGCAAAGCTTACAGCTATGCGTGACAAGCTTATTGAGGGCGTTCTTAAAATCGAGCGCTCGCATCTTAACGGCTCGCTTACAAAGCGTCTGCCGGGCAATGCAAACTTCTGCTTTGAGGGCATTGAGGGCGAATCACTGTTGCTTCTTTTAGACAATGCAGGAGTGTGTGCATCTTCCGGTTCTGCATGTACGTCAGGATCGCTTGATCCCAGCCATGTTCTGCTGGCAATCGGTCTGCCCCATGAAATAGCGCATGGCTCTTTGAGATTGAGCTTTGATGATTTCAATGATGAGTCCGATGTTGATTATATACTTGAAGTGCTTCCTCCTATTGTAAAGAGACTCCGAGATATGTCTCCGCTTTGGGACAGGATAATCAAAGAAAGCTAATGAGGTGTAAATAATGTATTCCGATAAAGTTCTTGATCATTTTTCCAACCCCCGCAACGTGGGAGAAATTCTCGATGCTGACGGTGTAGGTGAAGTAGGCAATCCCCAGTGCGGTGATATTATGCGTATGTACCTCAAGATTGAGGGCAATGTAATTACAGATGTTAAGTTTAAGACCTTCGGCTGCGGAGCGGCTGTTGCAACCAGCTCCATGGCAACCGAGATGGTAAAGGGCAAGACCATTGACGAAGCTCTCAAGCTTACCAACAGAGCAGTTATGGAAGCTCTCGACGGACTGCCCCCTGTAAAGGTACACTGCTCCGTTCTCGCTGAGCAGGCAATCAAGTCCGCTCTCTGGGATTACTATACAAGAAAGGGCGTTGACCCCAAGCCCATCATCGGCGAAATCGGCGGCGACTGCCACGATTGCGACTGCTGTCATAACGACTGAACGATCAATCCCCGCGCAGAATAACTGCGTGGGGATTTTTGCATTAAGCAGACTGTGAGGATTTTGCTTTTCTTGCGTATAACAGATGAAGGACATTGAAAAGGGGTGGTGCAATGGATAAGGGTGCAGAGGGCTATAGAAAATATCTTCGCGGTGATGACAGCGGTCTTGCTGAGATAATAAAAGAATATAAAGATGGGCTTATTCTGTATCTCAACGGATTTGTTCTTAATATCCGAACCGCAGAGGAGCTTGCTGAAGATACCTTTGTGAAAATCGGCATAAAGAAGCCGAAATTCAACAGCAAAAAAGCATCATTCAAAACATGGCTATATACCATTGCCCGCAATACCGCCCGTGATTATCTGCGCAAACGCTCGAGAAACAGAGAGACATCGCTGGAGGACTGTACTTCGACGGCAGATGAAAATGAGCTTGAACGGACATATATAAGAAAAGAGCAAAAGATAATTGTACACAGAGCGATGAAAAGAATAGCTCCGCAGTACCGTCAGATTCTGTGGCTTGTTTATTTTGAGAATTTCAGTATCAGGGAGGCTGCCTCTGTAATTGATAAATCTGTTCACAGCACCGAGACACTTGTTTACAGAGCGAGACTGTCTCTTAAATCAGAACTAGAAAAGGAGGGCTTTCAGTATGAAGAGCTGCAGTGAGATGACGGCAGATGTTTTTATGCGCATAGAAGAATACAGAAGCTTATGGGCAAAGAGAAAAAAGCTTATTGCAAGAGCGGTGATTCCCGTTGTCGGCATCTGCATTGCTGCGATGATGCTGTTTACGGCTAAGCCTGAAAGAGAATATACAGCCCCTCTTCTGAGCGATTCGGATAAATATGAAAACAGGATAGTAATAAATCAGATTGAAGGCATTGCTGCAGATAGAATGTATATATGCCTGCTTTGTGAGGACTTTGTTCCCATGAACAGGGAGGAGCTGACAGAATACTACGGCACAGAAGTATTTCCGTCTGTCCCCGAAGACCTGAAAAGCTGGGATGAAATCGGGAGCGAACCTGAAAATTTCGGCATTTTCAGGCGTGAGGGCGGCACGGGAGAGGTCTACCATGATGTAACCGTTCTTAACTATTCAAATGAGGACTATACCCGAAATATAAATATTGAATTTGCAAAAGGAAAGTTTCCTTTTACCTGCTATGGTGATTTTGGGCGTTTTTGTGAAATGTCGGAGATATGCGGAGTGGAAGTCGGCATAGGGCAATCAGAAAGCGGTCATTATCTGGTTGAGTTTATGTATAATAACGTAGGCTTTCGCATGATAACCGATGGCTTATCAATAGAAGAGACGGAAGCTGTTATAGAATCTCTGATATACTGACCTTTCTCTTCCTCAGGCATCAGAGGGGAAGAAAAAAGCTGCTGCCATAAGGCAGCAGCTTTTCTGCTATTCACTTTTATAATAGTCATCTGCAAGAATTGCATAAACACAGCAGTCTGTGATTCCCCGGTTGCTTTGTGTACCCTGTCTCAGAGTGCCTTCATAAGTAAGTCCGCATTTCTGCATGACCCTGCCCGATGCAGGATTATCGGGGTCGTGATGGGCTTCGATGCGGTTTGCTCCGACAACATCAAAGAAAAATGAAATAACAGCCCCGAAAGCTTCAGTCATAATGTCATTGTGCCACCATTTACTGCCTATACAATAGCCGATTTCAAAGCAGTCAGTTCGCTCGTTTGTGTGCAGTACGCTTATGGTGCCGATGGGCTCGTCGATTTCCTTGAGAACAATTGCCCACTGGTAGAAATCATCATTTTTATAGGATTCTATCCAGCCGCCGAGTATTCTCTCGCTAACACTTAAATCCTTATGCGGCGGCCAGCTTAAAAACTCAGTGACCTTTTCATCGGTCAGCCAGTTTTTATAGGCAAGAGGTATATCCTCAGGGACAAACCGTCTTAGAATAAGCCTGTCAGTTTCCATTTTAAGTGTTCCTGTATGCTTCATGATAAACCTCCTTATAAAACAGTCAGCTTGCTGGTCATATCGAGTCCGCAGGGAGCGGGGGAGGGGAGAGAAAGCGCCCAGAGGTCAGTTGCTTTGCATTCAAGCTCAAATATCTCCCTTGCAGAATCAGGAAGATTTCTGGCGTCAGCGTATCTTGAAATTACGGGCAGTGAAGGCTTTGCAACGGACAGAATCTCACGTCCCCGCCCGTTCATTGCAAGAACACGGATATACGGCGGCGCAGCAGCGGTGTGCCGCTTTTTCACCCCCAGAAAAGCAGAAAGAATAATCCTTCGGATTCTTGAGTGGGAGTATCTTTTGGTTTTTATGCTGTCGTAAAGCTCAGTTAAGGCAGCAGCCGAGCGCACTTCATTGTAAATCCTGTTTTCAAGCCCTTCGGAAACCTCGAACAGCTCTGCAAAATCCTCTGCGCTCATGGTGCGAAGCTTTGACAGTATTGCAGTGCCGAGTCTGCCGATATCAGCAGGACCACGCCATGCTGCAAGCTCTTCTCTGATAATTTCCTCAGATGCCTTGGGGACAAAGCCCGTCCAGCCTTCATCCCCCAGCATGGCTCTCAGCATTGAAGCAGAAGCAAAGCTGTCGGATGTCATGCTGTCGTCATGTCCCACGCCTTCGCGTGTTACGGCGCAGCACTGAAAAGGGTTTTCGAGCCTGCGGGAAGCAAGGATATATTCAATCGCCAGAGTATCGTTGGGCTTTTTCAAAGGTTCTGCAAATTTTCCGCCGTACTTTGAAGCTATGATATCATACCTTGCAGAAGCAAGGCTTCCACCGCCTTTTACCGACTCAAAAAGCTCACATTCTGCTTCTTCAACTGCAATGGCAGTCTTTATAAGATGCTCCGTATCGCCGCATTCCGAGCCGAAGGAGAGCATATCGACGCACCCCAGTGCATCAAAAACAGAAACAGCACCCGCAGCGAATCTGCCTGCAGGAGCCACAGCCCGGGGGAGGGGAAGTTCCAGAACAAGGTCAGCACCGCACAGCACCGCAGCCTTTGCCCGTGCAAACTTTGAGATGCAGGCACAGTCACCGCGCTGAGTGAAGCTGCCGCTCATGCAGACTGCAATGTGAGTAGCCCCAAAATCCGAGCGGGTTTTTGCAAGCTGATATTCATGCCCGTTGTGAAACGGATTGTATTCAGCAACCACACCTGCGACCTTCATATACACATTCCCTTTCAAATACATAATAAAATGGATAAAAAAGCTATAATGACTTGAAAAATTCTCATTTCTGTACTATCATAATAGCAGTTTGCAAAGTCAATTACAAGGAGTAGATCACAATGAAAATTCTCGTAATCAATGCAGGCAGCAGCTCTCTTAAGTATCAGCTCATCGATATGGACAATGAGTCCGTACTTGCAAAGGGCAACTGCGAGCGTATAGGTATCGGCGGAACTTTTGTAACTCATAAGCTCCCCGACGGCAGAAGCTTTGAAAAGAAGCAGGACTGCGTAAACCACACCGAGGCATTCGCACTCGTCAAGGAGATGCTTACCGAGGGTGAGGGCAAGGTCATAGGCGAGCTTTCCGAGGTTTCCGCAATCGGTCACCGCGTTGTTCAGGGCGGTGCAATCTTCAGCGAAAGCTGTCTCGTAAATGAGAAGGTCATCGAGGACATCGCAGACCTCGGCGCTCTCGCACCTCTCCACAACCCCGCACACGTTCAGGGTATCCGTGCTTCCATCGACACCTTCGGTGCAGATGTACCTCAGGCTGTCGTATTTGATACTTCCTTCCACAGCACCATGCCCCCCAAGGCATATATCTTCCCTGTACCCTGGAAGTACTATGAAGAGTACAAGGTTCGCCGCTACGGCGCACACGGTACCAGCCACAGATATGTTTCTGCAAGATGCCTCGAACTCATCGGCAAGGCTGAAAATCCCGAAGGCACCAAGATCATCACCTGCCATCTTGGCAACGGTTCTTCCATCACTGCTGTCAAGGACGGCAAGTGCATCGACACCAGCATGGGTCTTACTCCCCTCGATGGCTTCATGATGGGTACCCGTTCCGGCTCCCTCGATCCTTCCGTTGTTACCTTTATCGCAGAGAAGGAAGGCTTCACTCCCCAGCAGATGAACGATCTTCTCAACAAGAAGTCCGGCATGCTCGGTGTATCCGGAGTTTCCTCCGATGACCGTGACGTTACCAAGGCTGCAGCAGAGGGCAATGAGCGCGCTCAGCTTACCCACGACATCCTCCGCTATCAGATCGCAAAGATCGTCGGCGGTTATGTAGCAGCACTCGGCGGCGTTGATGCTATCGTATTCACCGCAGGTATCGGTGAGAACCAGTGCAGCCACAGAGCAGCAATCTGCGAATATCTTGAGTACCTCGGAGTTAAGATCGATGCAGAGGCTAACTCCACCAAGGGTCAGGAGATCGAGATCTCCACTCCCGACAGCAAGGTCAAGGTATACGTCATTCCCACCAACGAAGAGCTTGTTATCGCTCGCGACACCAAGGCTCTCGTCGAGGCAATGAACAAATAAGTAAATATTGAATCAATCCCACCTGTTTTTTGCAGGTGGGATTATTTTTGTTAAAAGTTTTGTCCACTTTTTCAAAAGTGGTGGGGTTAAGGGGCAAAGCCCCTTATGGGAGTTTGAGGGCAAAGTCCTCAACTGATCATACACAAAACAGAGCAGGCGGAAGCCTGCTCTGAAAAATCATGTGTCAGCACCCTGCCTTTTCTTCATTCTGCGCCAGTTGAAAAAGCCGTACATATCATTTGCAAAGAACATTATGAAGCAAATAACCATAGGAACATACGAAGAATTTTCAACTGATGCCAGTACCCAGAGAACAATAAGTATAATATCATTTGCCGCGTATCCGAGGGCATAATACGGGCTTCTGTAAAATGTAAGGTATGATGCGATGAAGCTGGTTGTAACAGAAATAGTGCTGAAAAATATGTTGGCATTTCCCAGTGCCGACAGAATAAAATAAAACGCAGCGGTTACCGCGATGGCGAAAAACCACATAAGTATGCTCTGGCGCTTTGTCAGAGTATGCACCTCAACCTCTTTGGTGCCTTTGTAGGGGTGTCTCAGCCATGAAATAACAGCCAGTGCCGCTATCGGCGCGGTCATGCACAGATAGGTTATCATCTCGCCGTAGTATCGGAAATGAAAGGAAATAATGCCATAGAAGACGGCAAAGACAACTGTAAGCACCTGCCCGATAACAAATCCCTTTGCAACAAAAATCAGCGCGGTAACGCCTATGAGCGACGCGATGGTATTAAGCAGCCCATCACTACCTGAAAAAATTCCCGCACCAATGGATACAGCTATTGACAAAAGCCACAGACAAAACTCAAACCTTGTCAGTTCTGAAAAAGGATTTCTGATTTTCAAAATTACTCACCTCAAAAAACAAAGCATCCGCTGGTACATCTTCTGATGCTTAAAAGCATATTGACCTAACGATGTACCGACGAATGCATACGCAATCACTACCCGGTGGCAGTATAATATTCTTTTAGATGATTATAACCCAAAAATCAGTATTGTCAAGATGCCGCGGGCTGCAGGGGACAAAAACAAAGCAGGCTGAAAGCCTGCTTTGAAAGGACCTTCTGTGCTGTCGGCACAATAGGTCAGCTTCGGTTGGTGTCCTCAACGACCTCTTCTCTGTCACGGAACAGCAGAGATACACACCAGAGACCGGCAAGAGCAACCACCACAAAGATAATTCTTGCGATGACGGAAGTCTGTCCGCCGAAGAGCCAGCCGACGAAATCGAACTTGAACAGACCGATTGAGCCCCAGTTGAGAGCGCCAACGATGGTCAGAAGCAATGCGATTCTGTCAAGCATTGGAAATCAACTCCTTGTAAATTTCAAATCTGAAATTTGTATAGGCGCAAAATGAGCGCACCGTTATTTTGCTCGGTGCGCTCATTATTAATACTCAAATCGCAGAAAAACCATAATTTTACTGATTTTCCTTGTTTGCCTTAATGACCTTGAGTCGTGAGAACTCTTCTCTTTCCTTTTCGTCCAGAGCCTCTGTGATAATGCTGATTGTTTCCGTGAATCTGGGAATAACAACATTTTTCAGGGCGTTTGCACGCTTCTGAGTGCTTTTTATGGCATTGGCAAGTCTGTAGGCAGAATTTTCGATTTCCGCAAGTGACGCGGTAAGTCTCTTGACCTCGCGGAACTTGATGTAAGCTTCATCCAGAGCAGACTGTGAAGAATAAAGTCCGAAGGGAAGAGAAAGCTCATTGTCGCCAAGGGTTACAGTTGGCAGAGCAACGCCCATTACAGAGCGGAAATCCACCTGAAGACTGTCATCGATGGGGACAGTCTGAGCCAGAGTATCGCAGCTTCCCATAATTATACTTGCAGTCTGCAGAGCCTGATAAGCTTCGGAATAAACAGCATCGATCTCCTGCTGAATGGAAGTTGCGCTGTCTATAAGGGTCATCATCTCGCGGATAAGTATATTGCGCTTTCTGTCGAGAAGCTCATAGCCTACGCTTGCCAGCTCGAGAGATTTTTTTGTCGCCATAAGGTTGCCTTTTGTTGGCACAACGTTTGCCATGTCCGCTCAACTCCTTTTACGCTTTTATTTCTCTGTAATACTTTTCGAGAATCTCGCTGTCAACTCTGTCAAGCTCGCCCCTGGGCAGCATACCCAGCAGCTTCCAGCCCAGTTCAAGGCTTTGCTCAATGCTTCTGTCCTCATCAAAGCCCTGCTTTATGAACTGCTGTTCAAAGGCTCTGCCGAATTCAAGAAGCTTTTTGTCGGCAGGAGAAAGATCCTCCTCGCCGATAACAGAAGCAAGAGACCTTGCTTCCTGAACCTTTGCATAGGATGCAAAGAGCTGATTTGAAAGTGCCGAATGATCCTCTCTTGTGTAGCCCTCACCGATGCCGTCCTTCATAAGACGGGAAAGGGATGCAAGAACGGAAACGGGGGGATAGATACCGGAAGAATCCAGTGTGCGGTCGAGAACAATCTGTCCCTCGGTGATATAGCCTGTAAGGTCTGGGATGGGGTGGGTGATATCATCGTTGGGCATTGTGAGAATAGGCAGCTGTGTAACAGAGCCGGTGCTTCCCTTTATCATACCTGCTCTTTCATAGAGCAGAGCAAGATCAGAATAGAGATAACCGGGGAAGCCCTTTCGACTGGGGATTTCTCCCTTTGAGGAGGAAAATTCTCTGACAGCCTCGGCGTATGAGGTCATATCGGTCATAACAACAAGCACATGCTTGTTGTGGGTGAATGCAAGATATTCTGCGGCTGTAAGGGCGCAGCGAGGGGTGAGGATTCGCTCGATGATGGGGTCATTTGCAAGATTCAGGAACATGGTAACTCTGCTCAGGATGCCCGCATCCTCAAAGGAGCGGCGGAAATAGTCCGCAACATCGCTCTTTACGCCCATGGCAGCAAAGACGATGCAGAAGTCTGAATTTGATTCCCCTGTGATCTTTGCCTGACGAACAATCTGAACAGCCAGCTCATTGTGCTTCATACCGGAGCCGCTGAAAATGGGCAGCTTCTGACCTCTGATAAGAGTTATCAGAGAGTCTATGGAAGAGATGCCTGTGCTGATGAAGTTTTTAGGATAGATTCTGGATACGGGATTGATGGGAGTGCCGTTGATGTTGGCGGTCTTGTCGGGATAAACCTCACCGAGACCGTCAATGGGCATGCCTGCGCCGTTGAAGACCCTTCCGAGAATCTCGGCAGAGAGCTTGAGCTCCATGGGCTTGCCGCGAAGAACGGTTCTGGTATTTTTAAGAGAAATACCGTCAGTTCCCTCAAAAACCTGAATGACAACGCGGCTGCCATCGATTTTAACGATTCTGCCGTTTCTGGAGGAGCCGTCATCCAGTCTTATTTCAACCATTTCCTCATAGGAGGGATTCTCCACATTGTCAAGAACGATAAGAGAACCGGAGATCTCTCTGACGCCAATATATTCAAAAATCAATCAGGTTCCCTCCTCAGTGAGCCGCGTTTACGGCAGTGTCAATAGCCTTGATGTAAGTGTCGAACAACTCAGGCTTATCATTGGGAATATCGTATTTGATGCGGATGAGACTGTCAAAGATACCCGTTTCGGTGATCTTTGCAAGGGGAACACCCACAGCAATGGCTGACTGTGCCTTGGTGTAAAGATATGTTATGCAGTGCAGCATTTTAAGCTGCTTCTCAAGGGGTACAAAGGTATCATCCTTGTGGAAGGCGTTCTGCTGCAGAAAACCAAGACGGATGACCCTTGCAATCTCAATGATAAGCTTCTGGTCATCGGGAAGAACATCAGAACCTATGAGGTTGACGATCTCCATAAGCTTTGCTTCCTCCTGAAGCAGTGAGGCGGTAAGCTCTCTGAGCTTGATGAAATCAGGACCTACATTTGAATTGTACCATTCCCTGAGGTCGTTGCCGTATTCACTGTAGCTGGTGGTCCAGTTTACGGCAGGATAATGTCTTGCATAAGCCAGAGCCTTGTCCAGCGCCCAGAAGCAGCGGGTGAAGCGCTTGGTGTTCTGGGTGACAGGCTCAGAGAAGTCGGAACCCTGGGGAGAAACAGCGCCGATAATTGTAACAGAGCCGTTTTCTCCCGAAAGGGTCTTCATAAGTCCCGCTCTTTCATAGAATTCTGAAAGTCTGGAGGGGAGATAGGCAGGGAAGCCTTCTTCTGCGGGCATTTCCTCAAGTCTGCCTGAAATCTCGCGGAGAGCCTCAGCCCAGCGGGAGGTGGAGTCTGCCATTATAGCAACGTGATAGCCCATATCACGGTAGTATTCAGCAAGGGTAATGCCTGTGTAGATGGATGCCTCTCTTGCAGCAACAGGCATGTTGGAGGTGTTGGCAATAAGCACCGTTCTGTCGGTCATGGGTCTGCCCGATTTCGGGTCCATAAGCTCAGAAAATTCCGAGAGAACCTGACACATCTCATTGCCGCGTTCACCGCAGCCGACATATACGATAATGTCTGCATCGCACCACTTTGCAAGCTGATGCTGGGTCATGGTCTTGCCTGCACCGAAGCCGCCGGGAATAGCAGCAGTGCCGCCTTTTGCAATGGGGAACAGGGTATCGATAACTCTCTGACCTGTGATAAGGGGAGCGTTGGCATAAAGCCGCTCGGAGACAGGTCGGGGCTTTCTGATAGGCCATTTCTGACAGAGGGAAAGCTCGTGAAGAACGCCTTTTTCATCCTCAAGAACCACAACGGTGTCATCGACTCTGTACTTGCCGTCTGCCTTGACAGATTTTACAGTTCCGCTGAGAGCAGGGGGGACAAGGCAGCGATGCTCAATGATGGTTGTCTCGGGGCAGGTCGCATAAATCTGACCGCCGCAGAGCTTATCGCCGACGCTGACCTTTATTTTAACATCCCACAGTCTCTCGGTATCAAGAGCGTTGGTGGAAGCACCGCGGTCGATAAAAGCACCGCACTGCTCCTCGATCTTTTTAAGAGGGCGCTCAATGCCGTCGAATATATTGTCAAGTATACCGGGTCCGAGGGTTACGGAAAGTCTGTCCCCTGTGGAATATACAGGGTCTCCGGGGCGCAGACCGGTTGTTTCCTCGTAAACCTGTATGGTTGTAGTATCGTTGGCAACTCCGATGACTTCCGCAGCAAGCTTCTGCTCGCCTACATAAACCATTTCCATCATCGAAAGGGAAGTACGTCCCTTAACGGTTACAACAGGACCGTTAATGCCGTGTATGACACATTTGGAGGTCATATTATCACCTCAATAATCAAATAACTTTAAGTCCGCTGCTTCCGGCGAACCGATCGCGCTGAGAATACAGCGCACTGTCATAGGTTGCATCAATAGCCCGTGACAGCTCATCGTTTTCAAAACGCAGACCGCCGATACGGATGCTGTCATCCTCGCTGACAGAGCAGAGACCCTGCCCGAATGCAGCGATTATCTCATCCTTGAAACGGATATCTTCTGCGCGCATGAAGATAACAGTGCCTGCGACAGCACCTAAAATCCCGGCTGCATTGGAGGCGCAGCGAACAAGATAGGCGCGGTAGTCATCGGTTTTTGTGTACTCCCGGAGCTTATCGGATGCGCGGGAGAAAACCTCAGCCTCGATGGCGTTTCTTTTGCGGATAAGCTCATTTCGCGCTTCGGCATCGCGGGCGGCAAGGTCACGGCTGACCTGCATGCGCACAGCCGCAGTCTGCCGGTCGATAACCTCATGAGCGCCGTCCAGGGTAGCCTTTTCAGCTTTTTCAATTGCAAGGCGGTTGCTGGATTCAAGATCGGACAGGATTCTTGAACGCTGTTTTTCAGCGTAGTCATCTATAGCGGTGAGAAACGCCTGCAGCTTTTCTTCCTGTGTAAGCATAATATACACCTGCCTTAAATTTTAACGCCTATGGCGTCGCGGACATACCGCTCGATAGAGTCCTTGGCTCTGCCGTTGCCGTGTCGGTCGGGAATTTCAACTATCAGCGGACGGGCGCGGTTGAGCTTCAGGTCATAAATAAGCTCAGGGCAAAGTCCGATAAGCTTTTCTGTCATAAGAATAACGCCTATGGTTTCGTCAGCCATAGCCTTTTCGAGCTCACTGCGGACTTCCGTTTCCTCGTGAACGATAACCCCCTCGATGCCTGCCAGCCGCAGACCGGTGACGGTATCGTGGTTATCGCTGATAAGATAAAACTTCATCTTAGTATTTTGCGAGGATCATGATGGAAACAAGCAGACCGTAAAGAGCGATGGATTCACCAAGTGCAACGAAGATAAGAGCCTTACCGAATGCCTTGGGGTCTTCGCTTGTAGCGCCGATAGCAGCAGGAGCAGCTGCAGCAACAGCGATACCGCCGCCGATACCGGAGAGACCTGTAACAAGAGCTGCAGCGATCATACCGAGACCCTTTGTGGGGTCAACTGCAGAAGCAGCTGCAACAGCAACATCAGTGGCAGAAACAGCAACATCGGTGCCGGAAACAGCAGAAACGCTGAAACCGCCTGCGATAAGAACGAGAGCAAAGATGCCTACAAAGGAAAGATTTACCTTGAGAGCCTTGCTGCCGCTGCCGTGCTTTGTGAAGGATCTGAGAGCAGCATAAACACTTGTGAAGATGACTGCCAGAGGCAGAAGATAAATAACATAATTCATTAGTTTTTCCTCCGATATTATTTGATTTTTGAGGCGTCGGCAGAAAGTCTGACAGGCTCGTAAGCCCTGCCGGTGCCGGAGAAGAAGCGGCTGAACATTTCGTAGAATTCAAGACGCAGAGCCTGGATTCCAACAAGAAGCGCTTCAAGAGCCATGATAATGATATTGCCGATTACAATGACAATAACGTAGGTTACGCTGCCGGGCTCACCGGCAAGGGTGAATACAACCTGCATCATACCGGCGTGAACAAGAACAAAGGCGCCTACACGCATGAATGAAACGGTGTTGGAAACGTAGGAGAGAAGAACCTCGATAAGCTCGAAGAAGTTCTGCATAATGAAGTCGCCGGGGCTTTCGGGGAGCCAGTGCTCCTTGCCCTCAAGCAGCTCGCAGAGGGGCTCGCGGCAGAAGATGATAAGCAGGGGCAGAACAATAAGCCCGATAATATAGGGGAGGGAGAGAATATTCCAGCCCAGAAGCATCTGACCGCCTACACCGACAATAAGAGCGGTGTAGAAAACGAGACCTGCAAGTCCGTTGGAATCGAACAGTGCCATGCCCCAGTGTTTCTGCTTGATCTTTGAATAAATGCTCAGCATCATTGCTGCGATGACAAGCACAACGCCTATTCCGACCGCGAAATAGATAAGACTCAGAATGGTGGATGAGTGATGGACATCAATAAGCTTTCCGTTTGTAAGGGGGATTCCCGTCTTATCGTGAATCCATGCAAACATGGGGTTAAGCCATTCCTCAAAGCCGAATACCGAGCCGAAGAGAAGTCCGAAGAACATGGAAGAGAAGCCGCAGATTGCAATGGCTCTTCCCAGAGGCATCTTCTTCATCTTCCACATGAAGAAGTAGGCGACAAGCATCAGAACGAAGCCCTGCCCCACATCTCCGAACATCAGACCGAACAGCAGGAAGTAGGTTATTGCCACGAAGGGCGTGGGGTCGATCTCGCTGTAAGCAGGCAGACCGTACATTGAGACAAAGAACTCAAAAGCCTTTATCGGTAAGGGGTTTTTAAGCTCTGTAGGAGGTTCCTTGCCGCATTCCTCGGGCTTTTCAGCCTTGAAGGTTATTCCCGAAAGCTTTTCAAGCTCCCCTTTCAGCCTGCCAAGCCCCTTTGAGGGAATCCAGCCTGCCAGATAGAAGGTATTGGAATCACCGTATCGTACAGCGCAGCGTCTGAGATCGAAGCTCTGCTTTTTCTGAAGAAGAAGGGCATATACAAGAGCGCATTTATCCTTTTCCCGCGCCCAGTATTCATCGAGAGCTGCCCTTGCAGCAGAAAGCTCATCCTGACAGTATCCGAGCTTTTCTTCCAGCACCGCACACGCTTCCTCAACGGTACCCGTGTCAGCAGGAATCCAGATACGCTCCCAGTAAAGGCTCTGGAAGATTCTGTCCACCTCACCGATTGCATCGATGGGAGCGCAGTAAAGACCCCAGACGTATTTTTTATCCCTGGTGCAGGGGAAGCACATTACATAGGGGTTGTCCTCGTAGTAAGCAAGCTTGTCGAAGCTTTCAAGGGGCAGTCTGCCGAATCTCATACAGACAAACTCACAGGCAAAAAGCTCGTCAAGACAAAGGTCAAGACCCTCGAAATGCTTCATCTGCTCAAGAGAAAGACCGGTGCTGTGAACCTCATTTTCAAGCTCACTGATCTGAGAGGAAAGCTCACCGATCCTTTTTTCGAAGGAATCGACAAATTTTGCAAGCTCAGCAGGCTCAAGATCAGATTTTGATGCATCAAAATCATCAGGAGTCAGTTTTGCAGTGCTGAGTGCATTTTCCAGCTTTGACAGATAGTGACTGTATGGGTTTTCTTCGTTGATCGTTGTGTAACCCTGCTTGCTGTCAAAAAATTCAGTAGCCTGTTCCATGTGGAAGTCTCCGTTTGAGCAGCAGGTGCGTATCGCCCTGTCAAGGCTGCGCATATCACCGCTGACAGTGACAAGCTTCATTTTGGAAATAGCCAATTTTCTCAGCTCCCTTCATAGGAGAATCAATAGTTGTCAATTACTATAAGCTCGGCAATGCGCTCAGGGGTCAGACCGTAGCGCGTGCCTTCGATTATCGTAACGATTTCCGTCAGTTCTGTTTCGGTGAGATTGATATATGAAAGAAGCACCACCGACGGATTTGTGGAAAAGTGCATATAGTGGAAAGAGCGTTTATAGCGCAGCTCTCTGAACACGTTGTCAATATGACTGCGATTTATCAGCTCGTGATTTACCTCGCGGCTGTAGGGAGTGCGTCTGATGAAAATATCAAGAGCCTCATCGGCTGACGGGGCAGATATTATCTCACGCATGATGCGGCGGCTGATGCGCGCCTGGAAGGGGTAAATCATTGAGCTTATAAACTCAGGGGATGCATTATAGTATTTTTTGAGTCTGTACACAGTCATAACGTTGTGCAGCTCTATTTCGGTTCCGAAAATATCCAGAAGCTCCTTCTGGGCGGTGCCTGAATAATGCTTTTTGCAGGCATCCACAGCAGTATCATAAAGCTTTGAATACATCAGGTTTTCAACTGATGCATAATCAAAGCGGTTTTCATCGTACTTCACATTCTTCAGAGCATCGTAGAAAACACTGCGCTTTATATGCTCAAGAAATTCAGGGAAGGTGCGTATCTTTGAAAGCTCCATAAGATTTACGCTGGTGTGGCTTTCGAAGAAGGTAGGCAGAGAGAATATATATTCCTGAGGATTGCCTGAATCAAGATACCGCAGAAAAACAAGATACTGTCTCAGTTCCATCCTGCGAAGAACGAAGTCTGCCAGATGCTCACCGACTGAAATCTCATAGCGGCACAGTGCTTCAAACTGCCGGAACAGCATCTTGTCAAGCTCCGCTTCAAGCTGTCCTCGGTGTGCAAGCCGTTCATCAACATTGGCGAGGGCTGCGGAATATCGCGTGTTGCTCTTGAGATACACCGCAACATCCGAAAGAGAACGGGAATTTAAAAGAATATCAATATCATGCCGTGTGAGCCTTTTGCCGAACATAGCGCGGCACTTGGCATACAGGGCATTAGATGCATTTGAGCTTATCGGCATGCTCACACCTCCTCAAACGGTTTTATGCGGGATTCAGTCAGCGTTGATTACATTGCTGACAAGCTCTTCGACCCATTTGTCGCCCATCTCGGCATAGCGGGCATCAAGAGCATCGGAGAGAGCCTTGTATCTTTTCTGAGCCTGCTCCCACTCATAGTCGGCATACTCTGTTTCAACCTTCTGGATAATATCAACACGCTGAAGAGCGCGGGACATATACTGGTCTCTTACAGCCTTTACCCGTCGGGCAATGACCCTGTCGGAATCGGCTGCATTTCTGCGCACCATGTCGGTTGCTTCGCGGGCTTTTTTGTCAGTGGCAACAATGGCATCAATAGCGCGCTTGAGGTCGTTTTGTCCGTTCATGGAAATCCTCCTTAAAAAACAAACCTGTCTTCAAAATATTATACTCCCGGTGCTTTCAAATTGCAATAAAATTAAAGACCAAAGCAGCCATTCTGATAAAGAATGGCTGCAGAAAAATCAGTTTTTAAGGCTCTGGAGAGGTGCAGGAATTCTGCCGCCTCTGGAGATGAATTTTGCGGGAGAATGGGTGTTGACGGGCATAACGGGACCGGAGCCGAAGAGTCCGCCGAAATTAAGCTCCTCACCGGGCTTTGCGCCGATTGCGGGGATAACGCGCACAGCGGTGGTTTTGGAGTTGACCATGCCTATTGCAGCTTCGTCTGCAATGATTGCGGAGATTATATCGGCGCTGGTGTCGCCGGGGATGACTATCATGTCAAGTCCGACAGAGCAGACTGCGGTCATTGCTTCGAGCTTGTTGAGGGTAAGAGCGCCGCATCGGGCAGCCTCGATCATGCCGGCATCCTCAGAAACGGGGATAAATGCACCTGACAGACCGCCAACATGGGAGCTTGCCATAACGCCGCCCTTCTTGACGGCATCATTGAGCAGAGCAAGACAGGCAGTAGTGCCGTGAGCTCCGCACTTCTCAAGACCCATCTCCTCAAGGATATAGGCAACAGAGTCGCCTACAGCAGGTGTAGGTGCGAGAGAGAGGTCAACGATGCCGAAGGGAACGCCAAGTCTGCGTGAAGCCTCCTGAGCTACCAGCTGACCCATTCTTGTGATCTTGAAAGCGGTGCGCTTTACAATATCCGCAACGCCTGTTATATCGCGGTTGGGATGACGTGCAAGAGCAGCGCGTACAACACCGGGACCGGAAACACCGACATTGATGACGCAGTCAGGCTCTCCGACACCGTGGAAGGCGCCTGCCATGAAGGGGTTGTCCTCGGGAGCATTGCAGAAGATGACAAGCTTTGCTGCACCGAAGGAGCAGTTGTCAGCGGTAAGCTCTGCGCACTGACGGACTATCTTACCCATTTTTGCGACCGCATCCATGTTGATGCCTGCCTTTGTTGAACCGATGTTGACAGAAGAACATACAAGATCGGTAGTGGAAAGAGCCTCGGGAATGCTGTCGATGAACTTCTCGTCAAAAGGACCGAAGCCCTTCTGAACAAGAGCGGAATAGCCGCCTATAAAGTTGACACCCACAGCCTTTGCGGCTCTGTCGAGAGCCTTTGCAAAGGGAACGGAATCGCCGCCGCAGGCAGCAGAAACGAGAGATACGGGGGTAACGGAAATACGCTTGTTTATAATGGGGATACCGTATTCCTGCTCGATCTCCTCACCGACCTTCACAAGGTGCTCAGCTTTCTTTGTTATCTTGTCGTACACTGCAGTGCATGCACTTTCAGTGTCTGCACGGGCGCAGTCAAGCAGACTGATGCCCATGGTGATGGTACGGATGTCCAGATGGTCATCCTGAATCATTTTTATCGTTTCGAGAATATCTTTTGTGTTGAGCATAAGATCCCTCCGTCAGATGCGGTGCATGGAATTGAAAATGTCCTCGTGCATGACGTGAACAGACAGACCCTTTTCATCTCCGTATGCGGTGAGCTTTGCACGGAGAGAGGGAAGATCAACAGACAGATTGGAAATGTCAACAAGCATGATCATTGCAAAAAGATCCTGCATGATGGACTGGGTAACCTCAGTGACGTTTGCGTTGTTTTCTGCACAGATGGTGGATACTCCTGCAAGAATACCGACCATATCCTTGCCAATAACAGTAATAACAGCTCTCATGGTGAGACCTCCCTTTTGTTCTGCGTAGATTGTAGCACTTTGTTCTAAATTTATCAAGCATATTATTGCAATATTACGGAGCAATATGTTAAAATCTACAATGAGAGGTGACCTTATATGTGTAA
>JAZUPA010000127.1:0-45303 GCA_045604945.1 Acutalibacteraceae bacterium | reverse complement strand
GAAAACACTCTCGGAGGAAAGCATTACCGCTACCGCAGAGGCTACAGAAATGTCATCGGCAAGGCAATCGAGCTCAACGCAGAAGGCATAAACTGTCCCCTTGCAATCGAAACAAGCGGACATGCTGCGCTGCGTGAAAATCATTTCCTTGATGACGGAGCTTATCTTGTCACTCTTATTATAATCAAGCTTGTTCAGCTGAAAAATGAGGGCAGAACTCTCAATTCTCTTATTGCAGATATGGCTGTTCCTGCAGAGGAAGCCGAAATCAGAATAAAGATCACCGAAGAAAACTTCAGAGAGGTCGGTACAAGAGTCCTTGAAAACCTCGAAAAGGCATGCGCTCAGCGTAAAGACTGGCAGATTGCAGACGACAATCACGAGGGTATCAGAGTATATCTTGGCGAAAACTGGTTCCTTGTCAGACTCAGCGTTCATGACCCCATTCTCCCCGTTAATTTCGAATCCTGCGAGGCAGGCGGATGCAGAAAGCTTGCCGAAGAACTGCTGTCTCTTCTCAGGGATGAACAGGGAATTGACCTCGCTCCCCTTGAGACTTTCATAAATAAGTAAAATTTTTCTCAAAATCTATGGAAATAGAGTCTGCGCTGTGTTATACTGTAATGTGTTAAAATCTGATTTGTTGTATTTGTGTTCATTTATGCTCATTTGAAAGGAGTTCGGAATATGAAAAGGAATCTGATATGTATCGCTATGGCGCTGATTTTGCTGATTGCAGCAATAGCTCCTGCCGCTCTCCCCGCCAAGGCTCTTCAGAGCAATGAGGTTGACGCAGGCACCCTTTCGGTCGGTATCATTACCCTTTCAGACAATGATAATGTCCGCACTGCTTATTTTGTTTATGCGGATGGTATAAAGCTCACAGAGACTACCAAGGATTCTTTTGTCGCTCAGCTTGCTGCTGCAGGGTATTCTCTCCCCTCTCAGTTTGCTCAGGCAGAAAACACTCAGCTTGATTTCTTTATCGTCTCCGATGAGGATTTAACCGAGATAAGCTATACAGACATACAGAGCGCCAGCGATTTCTCCTATGAGCTTTTCGAGAATCAGGGTTCTCTTGCAGCCTGTCTTACCGCTGCATTCCCCCAGTACAGATTCACCGCTCCCGAGGCTGTGCGCATCGACACACTGTTTGATTCCGGCAGTGAGGTCGAATTCTCAAATAACGGTACCCTCGGTACATATACCGTTTCAGCAGGAGCTGCCTATGTTGATGTTCCCATCAACGGCTCTGTTATTTCGGTCTATATGGTAAACGGTCTCAAGTATATCTATTCGTTCTCTGCATTCGACTGCTACGGCACAACAGGCGAGCTCCCTGCTCAGTCTGATTCCGATGCAGAAACCGAGACCACCACAACTACCGCAAGCACCACGACCACCACCAAGGCTACTACCACATCTTCAACCACAACTACTACGACAACCACCACAACAACTACTACAACTACCACCACGACCACAACTGCGGCAACCACCACAACAACTACCGCAGCAACAACAACCACTACCAAGGCTACTACCACATCAACCACCAAGGCCACCACTGCTGTTACAACTCCCGGCAACCTTGAGCTTTACAGCACTCCCCGTCTTGGTTATGTTGATACAGAATCAAAGCCCCTGAGACTTCGCAAGGGTCCCGGCTACAACCATAACGTTATCCTTGTCATGCCCCGCCACTCCGCTGTTATGATTTACGGCAGAATCGGCGACTGGTATTATGCAAAGGACCTCAACGGCAACGAAGGCTACTGCTTTGCAGGCTACATCTCCTTCGGTAACTCAGGCAACTGAATAATCATATCACCTTAAGCCCTGCGGCTTAAGGTGATAAAAATAATTACTGCAAATCAAACTGAATGTCGGAGCTGATACACATGCCCCACGCAACACTGTCTCTTGTTATCCCCTGCTACAACGAAGAAGAAAGCATCGGTCGCCTTTACGAGGAAATTGTTCAGATAATGACCGAGGAAAGGGTCGATTTTGAAGTCGTCCTTGTAAATGACGGTTCTACCGATAATACTATCAACATCATGCGCGGTATTGCGGAAAACACCGAGCACCGCGTCAAGGTTGTTGATTTTTCAAGAAATTTCGGAAAAGAAGCAGGAATGTACGCGGGTCTTACCCACTCTTCGGGAGAATATACCGTGATCGTTGACGGCGATATGCAGCAGTCTCCTCAGACTGTTATTAATATGCTGCGATTTCTTCAGGAAAATCCCGATTATGACTGCGTTGCTGCTGTACAGCAGAAGCGTCGTGAGGGCTGCGTTATCTCCTTTTTCAAAAGGGCATTCTACGCCATTATCAACAAGGCTGCATCTGTGCGCTTTGTGTCCGGCGCCAGCGATTTCCGCATGATGCGCCGTCCTGTTGTTGATGCAATTCTTTCAATGTGTGAGTATTTCCGATTCTCAAAGGGCATTTTCTCCTACGTGGGCTTCAAAACTCACTATATGCCCTATGAGGTGCGCGCACGAGGCGGCGGAAAGAGCAAGTTCAATTTCTTCAAGCTTCTGCGCTATGCTTTTGACGGTATAAACAGCTTTTCCACCATGCCCCTTAAATTTGCCACCGTTACAGGCATTCTGTCCGCTATCGCCGCTTTTGCTTATCTTATCTTTGTTATCATACAAAAGCTTACCACAGGCATTGATGTCCCCGGTTATGCTACCATCGTTGTACTAATTCTGCTTTTGGGCGGTCTGCAGCTGCTCAGCATCGGCATTATAGGCGACTATGTGGGAAAAAACTACGTCGAAACAAAAAAACGCCCCGTATATATTGTGCGAAACGTTATTGAAAGCAGCAAATCATCCGAATCAAAAGACGGTGACGGACAATGAATCTGAATTTTACGGAGCTTGCCTCGGGTATTTACCACATCAATGAAGCCGATGGAGTACATGTTACTCTTATCATCGGAGAAAAAAGCGCGCTGCTGATAGATACAGGCTATGGCAAAATCGACCTCAACAAAGCGGTAAGGAGCTTTACAGACAAGCCCTTTAAGGTCGTTGTCACCCATATTCACCCTGACCATGCAAGAGGATGCAATCAGTTTCCTCTGTCATATATAGGCAGTGAAGATTCCGCACTTATCGATAATTATTGCGATGATGTTCCCTTTGAGTACGATTTTCTCACTCCCGGGGAGGTTATTGACCTTGGCGGACGCTCTGCTGAGGTTATCCATCTGCCCGGACACACTCCCGGTTCAATGGGCTTTCTTCTCAGGGAAGAGCGCATACTTTTTGCCGGTGATGCACTCAATGGCTGGCTGTGGCTCTTTATGGACGAATGTCTGTCCATTGCAGAGTACCGAAAGATGCTGGACTATGCTCTGTCCCTCCCCTTTGACCGTTATGTGTCATCCCACCACAATGCATTTATATCAAAGGCCGCGATTGAATGTACAAAGCATAATATCGACACTCTTATCCACGACGAAAGCACCCGCGAGGAGATTCTGGGCTATGAGGTTTACTCAAGTATCTGCACCCTCGGCGATGAAACAAGCAGAATATTCTATTCAAAAGCAAAGCTATAAAAAAACAGCCCTTTTAGGGCTGTTTTTTATTGAAGTTCCGTTGAATTCTCTGCTGTTTTTCCCAGCGCAACAACATCTTCGCTGCTGCTGAGATCATAGCTGCTCCAGTCAATGTTTTCATTGTCGAACAGCGCTCCGTACTGGAGAATTGCATACATATCAAGCCAGGGGTTTTCTTCATCCCCTACCTCATGAAGCTCTCCGTCCGCTGTATAATACATACATCCGCTCATGGCAGGAATCTCTTCCCTCATGCTCAGAAGGAAACGGTCATACTCGGTAAGAGGAAGCTCTGCAGTATCCAGAAGAATACTTGACAGATAGTTGACCGAAGTAAGTCCCAGATCCTCAGGCTCGATATTTCCGTAGTTTGACCAGATCAGGAACGGGGTGATATGGCGGCTGATATAATCCTCATCCGTCCACGTTTTCTTATCGCCCCTGAGTTCTTCGTAAAACTCATCTTCAAGCAAGGGCTGGTGATCTCCGAAAACCATCAGCACAACAGGTCTGTCACATTCAGACAGCTCTGCCACAAGATTTTCTAGCGCATCATCAGACTTCTTTACAAGCGTCAGATATCTTTCAGCATCATAGCCTGCTTCAAAGCTTGTTATCTCTATCGGTTCTGTACCTATATCGCAGGTATCATAGAACCCGCCGTGATTCTGGATTGTTATATTGAATATCATCTGTGGGGTATTTTCATCTGTGGTATAAAAATACTCCATCATCCTGTCATAGCACTGCTCATCATCAAGAAATCCTCTGGGGCTTTCAAGATCTGCAAAATACTCAAGATCAAGGAATCTGTCAAAGCCCATAAAGGGGTAATTCTTATCCCTGTTGTAGTTGATGCCCTGTGCAGGATGCATTGCAGTTACCTCATAGGGAGTTTCATAATTCCTGACGGTGGATGCAATGGTGGGAATATCACTGTCGATATACTGCATATAGGCAACGCTTGTATAGGGCAGCAGAATCTGCGAGCTTCTTGTCAGCAGCTCAAATTCCGTAAGGCTTGTACCTCCGCCAAGTCCGAAGGTCAGGATCTCTCCGCTGACGCTCTCCTCCTTCAGGGAATTGAAAAAGGGCAGATACGGCTCGTTGGTCTCAAATTCGCCCACACTCTGCAGGTCGCAGAGCGACTCGTTCATTATAATGATAATATTGGGATAAATTTCAGCTTTTTCCTCCGTTTCGTATTCGGAAAGAATTGCTGCAGCCTCCCCGGGGCTGTAATTATCAGGCTCCTCTATTTCCATTGTCTTGGCATTTGAAATAAAGCTCACAAGATATCCGTACTTTTCAAAATGCACACCGTCTGAACCTACAACATCCAGCTCGGTTGATGTCATTCCATAGCAGACGCCCAGAGTGACAGCGCCTATGACAAAAGCTGCACAGGAGCTCATGAATTTGCCCTTTATGCTCTGGGGCGGATTCTTTGTGGGTGCAAGGATTACAAGAGTAATGCACAACGCCAGCACTGCTGCGGCAATTATCACGCAATCGGGAATTACAAGATTGTATCCGTAAAGTATGCTTCCTGCTGTTGCCGCACACTTGAGATCACCAAAGTTGACAGGCAGCGTTCTCCACAGGACGGTATAATAATTTACTGTACCTATGGCAAAGCTGGCTATCAGCAGAATGATTGATACCGCCTTCGTGCTTCGCAGAATCGATATCAGAACCACATATCCTGCCACAAGATATGCAATATTGAACAATGCATATTCAGGCGGCACCACTGTAAGAAAGCTTGTTCCGGATTCGATTATCTCCAGTATCACATAGCATACTACAGGTATGAACACCGCAAAAAGTATTACATACAGTACGCTGAGCTTTTGCTTTTTTTCAGTGGCAGTGCGCTCTTTTTCAGGAAAATTCTTTTCGGAAAGTATATTCTTCATACAAGAACACCTCCACGCACTTTATTATAGTAAAATTTCATGCTCAGGTCAATGTTTTACGGCTTCCTTAAATATTTTTAAAGAAATCGGCAAATTTATAAATATTTCTTTACCCTTCTTAAAAAATCGGGTATTATATAAGAAAATGTGACTTGTTTGGAGTTATGACTATGGATCAGCATATTAGAACTCAGATGCTTCTGGGCTCTGAGGCTATGGAACGCATTAAAAATTCGCATGTTGCAGTGTTCGGTCTGGGCGGTGTCGGCTCATGGGCTGTTGAAGCTCTGGCGCGCGCAGGAATCGGGCATCTTACAATCGTTGACAACGACAGCGTCAGCGTTACAAATATCAACAGGCAGCTGCCTGCCCTTCATTCAACAGTCGGCAGACAGAAGACTGAGGTAGTGCGGGAGCGTATTCTTGACATAAACCCTCAGTGCATCGTTGAATGCCGCGATGAGTTTTTCAGCGCTCAGACCTGCTCAGGATGGTTTTTCTCTGGCTATGATTATATTGTCGATGCCATAGATACCGTTAAGTCAAAGCTGCTGCTTATTGAGCTTGCAAGCACTGTCGGTACGCCTATTATCAGCTGTATGGGAATGGGAAACAGACTTGACCCGACAAAGATTACCGTTTCGGATATTTCAAAAACCTCCTACGACGGGCTTGCAAGGGTCATGCGCAAGGAGCTGAGAAAGCGCGGTATTTCAAAGCTGAAGTGCGTCTGGTCGGCAGAAGAGGCGGTTGAGCCTGAGACATGCGATGAGCCGCTGCCCGAAGGATGCTCGCGCAGGAGTCTGCCCGGAAGCATTTCCTTCGTCCCTTCCGCTGCAGGGCTTATTCTCGCGGGAGAGGTTATAAAGGATATCGGCGGTATTTGCTGAAAATATAAAAATATTTTGCAGTTTGGTATTGACTTTTATCCGACTGCATGATATTATATCTAAGCGTTAAACGCCACGGACACTTAGCTCAGCTGGTAGAGTCCCTGCTTGACGTGCAGGTTGTCAGCGGTTCGATTCCGTTAGTGTCCACCAATAAACATCCTGAAGCAAAAGCTTTAGGATGTTTTCTTTTTATTTTTCCTTTGACACACAGCCTGAAAGGCACTGACAGAAAAATCTGTCAGTGCCTTTTTATCAGAATTCTATCTCTTTAAGGTCCAGCATTCCGTCGCCCGAGTATTTAAGGTACAATGCACCATCTCCGTTATCAAATGCCACTTCGGCAGTGAGCTTTGTCCATTTATCCGCAGGAACAACATCAATTTTGCCTATCACGTCACCGTCTATGGTGTGAGATACCCTCAGACTGCCCTCTGCGTCACCTCTGTACACTATGCTGAGCTTGCTGTTCCCCTCAAAGGAGAAATATTTATAACCTATGAGAGTGCCGTCGGCAATTTCGGCTATGAATTTTTCCTCTCCGTCATTATTTACGTTGGGGAAACTTTGGGTATAGATGCTGTTTGAGCCGTGAGGCATATTTCCGTTGGTTATGTTGCAGGCAATGGGTGCAGGGTATTTCCCTTCTGCAATAAGTGCGCCGCCGTTGAGACCGCAGGAGGTTATTTCCACCTGGTCGATACTTCCGTCGGGATTTATCTCTATCCGCTCGGCGCATGCCTGTCGGCTGTAGTCGGATTTATGGGTAAGTCTGTGATAGAACACATACCACTGACCGTTTATATATTCAATGCTGCCGTGGGTGGTGCCAGTCATATTCAGTCTGTCTTCGCTGCTTCTGCCGTTGAAGCCTACATCACCGTTTGACACGATTGTGCCGCCGAAGACAAAGTCCCTGTCGGGATAGTCACTGACAGTATAGCAAAGCTCATGATTCTGCATCGAGGAATAGATAAAATAATACTTCTCCCCCACCTTGCGTATGGATGCAGCCTCAAAAAACGGGTGCTCCTCAAAAGAGGTTCCTTTGGTTTTATAAGGAATTATATGCTTTGCTTTTTCTTTTACTGTCAGCATATCATCCTCTACAACCACCATGCAGGCGCCCATTACGCTGTCCTTTGCTGCCATTGAGAGAATTTCTTCTCTGGATTTATTGAACATGGACATCTCAGATTTTATGTGTTCCTCATTTTCAAAGAACCCCTCTTCCTCCTCAAAGGGGTACTGAGTACCGTAATAAATACGAATTGTTCCGTTGTCGTTGATTACTCCCGGGTCAAAGCAGACGTAATCGAGCATGGGAGTGCCGTCCGAGTTCTGTACAAAGCCCAGATACTCATACTTTCCTGCAGGGGTATCGCACACCGCAACGCTTATCGGACCGTGATAGCCTCCGTTGCCGTATGACCCTGACATGCAGTAGTAAAGATAATACCTGCCGTCATTGCCCCGCACAACGTCGGGAGCATACATATATTTGCGGTTAGGGTAATCGGGATCCTGATCCGCGCGGTAAATCACCCCTTCGCACCGCCAGTCGGTCAGGTCGTTTACAGGCGCTGAATATACAGTGTAATCAAGCATACAGAAGGTCTCTCCGCCTTCCTTGTCATGAGAGCCGTAAAGATATACTCTGTCGCAGAACACATGGGGTTCTCCGTCGGGGATGCATTCGTAAAGTGGCAGGAACGGATTGTATGCCTGTCTTTTTCTCTCTTCCATTGTCAATTTCCTTTCTGATGATTTTAATTATTTCTTTTATTGTAACCGCTGAGCTGCTGCAAATCAAGAGTGCGTTTATCTTTCAAACGCTCCACTTCATGTTCATATTTTACCCTTATATTCATATTTACATAACCGTATTGAATACTCTATGCTATAATGTTCATATAACAATACATTTGGAGGTATAATAATGAAAAAAACAGTCGCTTTTTTACTTGCTGCACTTATGGTCTTTTCTCTTATCCTTACATCCGGCTGCGCTGCGAATGAGCCTGCAGGCACCGCTGATCCTGCACCGCAAACTCCTGTTACCAGCGCTGTAAAAATGAAGGAACAGGGCAATCCCACTGAAATCCTGCTTGCTGACATCGCTGAGGAAAGCGGAGATGCTGCACACGCCTGGATCAAAATCTCCACCCAGTATGACCCCACCCTCTCAATGTACAGCTATGACCTTATCCCCTCAGGCACTATTGCAATTGCTGTCACCTTTACCGTTTCCAACTTTGACTGCGAAAAATCCACTCTTTACTGGGGCTATCAGCTTGCAAGCGGAGGTAAGACCTTTGCTGTATGGGACGGCACTTCTCCTGCTGACACCCTCACTGTAACGGAGGACGGAACCTACACCATCGTATTCAATGCAAACACTGCGCTGGGCGGTCCTATAGAAACCATCGAATCCTTCCAGCTTGTATTCCCCTGCACTATGGATACTTCTACCGAAGTAAGCATTGAAAGCGCAAAATGCATCACAGATGAAGCCGACCTTGCATACTTTGTAACAGGTGCTGTCACTGAATAATTTCTTCCTATAATCCGCAAAAAATGCTCAGGGTTTATCCCTGAGCATTTTTGTTTATTCTTCTGTATTCTCCCGGTGATATTCCAACGCTCTTTCGGAAAACCTTGGAAAAGTAGTTTCCGTCTGAAAAGCCGCACCATTCCGCTATGTCTCCGATTTCATCGTCTCTCGTTTTCAGCATAAGCTTTGCATTGCTTATCCTTACAAAGGTCACATACTCCATCGGGCGCATACCCTTGCAGCTTCTGAATACCCTGCAGAGATGCTGAGGGGACACCTTTATTACATCGCAAAGGTCGCTTATTGTTATCGTGTGCATATAGTGGTAGTCAATAAAGTGCGCCAGATGGTCAAAGTGCATTTCATATACGGTCTTTTTTCTCGTTTCGGGTATGTCTGATTCCCTGAGCAGGTTTGCCTGACGGGCAAATTCCGTTATATATTCGCTGACCATGGCTCCTGCGGCAAACCTTCCGTATACCTGATCATTTACAAGCTCGTCATACATCCTGTTCTGTATTACATCAAGGGCTGCGGTATTGTCAAATCTGTATGTTCCGGCTCTGACATTCAGCGCTTCGCACAGTGCTTCCACCCCATCTCCTCCCGGGGTCATCCACCTGACATCCCACACTGCTGTTGTCGGATAATATTCATGGGGAACATTTGCAGGAATGTAAAAGCCCATATTTTCTGAAAGGGTGTACTTTCTTCCCAGCATCACAAGCAAACCTTCACCGCAGGTATGATAAAAAAACTGCGGATACGGATATCCTTCCGCTCTTGAGACATAAGGCTGCAGCTCATGCAAGCCCAGGCTGACAAGATAAATCGGCAGCTTTTCTGCTCCCTGCAATGACGGAAACTCATAATACCACATACACACCCCCTCCTTTCAGGGCTCTGTCAGGTAATGTTACATAAGAGATATCAGATAATCAACCGCTTCCTCTGTGGTTGCCCATGAGGTTGTAATTCGCACTATGCTGCTGTTTTCATCGTATGCACCCCAGTTATCAACCACCGCCTTCCCCTCAAGCTCCGTAAGCTTGCTGTTGGGGACAATAAAAAACTGCTGATTGGTGTATGAATCAAGGTACAGTCTGTAGTTCTTTTCAAGCAGTGCTGTCTTTATCTTCATTGCCAGTCTGTCTGCATGGGTTCCTATCTTTATATACAGATCATCGGTAAACAGCTCGTCAAACTGCAAGCCCAGTATTCTGCCCTTTGCAAGCATTGCACCGTGCTGCTTGATCTCGGTAAAGAATCTGTTTCCGAGGTCATCACGGGTGAACACAACCGCCTCACCGAAAAGGGCGCCTGCCTTTGTTCCGCCGATGTAAAAAACATCGCAGTATTCAGCTATATCAGAGAGGGTGACATCTGTATTTTCGGAGGCAAGGGCATAGCTGAGTCTTGCGCCGTCAAGAAACAGTCTCATGCTGTATTCGTCGCAAAGTGCGCGAAGCTCCTGCAGCTCTGCCTTGCTGTAAAGCGTGCCGTATTCCGAGGGATGGGAAATATATATGGCACCGGGGGTTACCATGTGCTGCCATGTTGCATCCGCATATAATCCCTGCAGATACTCTCTTGCGCTCTTTGCATCCACCTTGCCGTTTACCGCAGGAATTGTCAGGACTTTATGTCCCGAATATTCAATTGCACCCGCTTCATGGACACTTATATGTCCTGTATCTGCTGCCAGCACGCCCTCGTAGTTTGCCAGAATGGAATCAAGCACGGTATAGTTTGACTGTGTTCCCCCAACCAGAAAGAACACCTTCGCATTTTCGTATCTGCAGGCTTTTCTGATTTTTTCCTTTGCCGCAGCACAGTACTCATCCATTCCGTAGCCCACTGTCTGTTCAAGGTTTGTCACTGTCAGGCGCTCTAAAATTTTCGGATGCGCTCCCTCAAGATAATCACAGTTGAATCTGTACATAAAATCACCTTACAATAAAGTATTTATAAATCTGATTATAGCTTTTACAGACTTGAATTACAATACCGAAATATCAGTGCAAAAAGTGAGCTGTAAAAACATATACAACAAAAACCGCTCACATATTGCATACACCGACAAGATATGGTATAATTCTGTGGCAATAAATACAGAATATGCAAGAAAGGATCGAACTCACATGGCAGAGAAAAAAGTGCGTCAGATAATTGACGTAAACAGTGGTGCTACCACCGCTGCTCCTAAGAGACCTAAGTCCACATCCCCCGCTTCCAAGAAAGCAAAGGCAGACGCAAAGCAGACCAAGGCTGCTATCGTCACCGCCGAAAACAGAAAGAAGGCTGTCACCTTCCGCTGGATAGCTGTTGTTCTCTGGCTTCTGGCTATCGGTGCTGAAGTTCTGACAATCCTCGTCTTCAACGGCACAATTTATATGCCCGGCAATATCCTCACCTATATTCTTATCGGTCTTGGCATCGACCTTGCTCTCGTAATCGCAGGTTCTGTTCTCTGGAAGAAGTCCAACCGTCTCGACCCCGCTTCCGAAAAGAACAAGGTCAAGTTCTTCCTCTGGAACAATATGGGACTTCTTGCAGCTATCGTCTGCTTTGTTCCCCTTATTATCCTCCTTCTCAAAGAAAAGGATCTCGATCCGAAGGTAAAGAAGATCGCTTCTATTGTAGCTATCGTTGTTGCTGTTATCGCCAGTGCTGCTTCCATCGACTGGAATCCTGTTTCTGCTGAGGATCTCGCTCAGGCTCAGTCTGATGCTGCTGAATATACCGTTGACGGCAATGTTTACTGGACTCAGTTCGGTAAGTGCTACCACCTCACTGAGGAATGCGGTTCTCTTGCCAACTCTGCAACTCTCTACAAGGGTACTGTAGATCAGGCATTTGAGGCTAAGCGCAGCAAGCCCTGCAGCTTCTGTGCTTCTGAAGAAGCTATCGCTGCTTATAACGAGGAAAGAGATTCCTACCTCGACGATGCAAGCGCATCTGATATCTTCGATCTGGCTGATGATATATTCGCCAGTGATTCCGACTTTGAATAATTCAGAAAGGATAATTTATTATGAGTCTGTTCTCACTTATTGATACAAGAGCTCCCAGCACCGAAGAAATCATGGCTGTTGAGACCGAATACGATGAAAACGGCAATGTCAAGGAGCCTACATGGGTCGACACCTATGAAATCGAAACCGAGTTTTCTCTTCAGCGCCTTGCTTCTACCTTCGGCGTACTTTCCATCGTTTTTGCTGTTCTCGGTATTTTCCTCAGCATCTGGCTCGCAGTCAACACCGCTGAGGGCATCCTCTCCGCTTACAGCGCAATTATCCTTGTTGTAGGTCTTGCAGTTACCGCACTTGTATTCGCTCTCCTCAGACTTGCAAGAGCTTTCACAAACTATCTCCTTCTCCGTCTTCTCCAGACTGAAGAGGACTGATTTAATCAGATTCTGCAAAGAGTGCAGCATATGCTGCACTCTTTTATTTTTGCTGTATCAAAAAAGCCTGCCGATATTTGGCAGGCTTTTCTCTATTTCTTATAAACTGAATAGAACAGAATCATGAACACCGCAGTTGCCGCAAGGAACAGGATTGCACTGATATACAGAAATCCATATCCCTTTATTCGGTTCTTGCTCTTGCGTTCAACATATTCGGCATATCTTTCAGTGCCGGGTCCTTTGCCGGGTATGAGCATGCTCAATCCCTGTGACAGAATGTATCCCACGCCGTCAAGGGCGCCCTCATTGGACACTGTGACCAGCAGACCGCCTATAAGCAGCAATACTCCCGGTATTGTAAAGGCATCACATAACGTTCTGTATTTATCCGCCAGACCCAAAGCATCAAAATCTCTGAGCGCTACATAAGTATACGCAATGAGAAGCCCTACGCCGATGGAGATACCGTATTTTATAAGATTAGCCTTTACGTTTTTGCTCACAGTCCAAGCTCCTTCTTATAGCTCTGCTCTTCAGCGTCGTTGCAGTATACGAAGTGGCCGGGAGCTACCTCACGCATTGAAGGCTTATCCACGGTATAATCGTGGGCTGCAAGCTGGTTGTATACAATTCTCTGGCGATTCTTTTCCGACTTGGGATCGGGCAGAGGAATTGCGGAGAGAAGAGACTTGGTATAGGGGTGCAGCGGATGGGCAAACAGCTCGTCAGACTCTGCAAGCTCGACCATCTTGCCAAAATACATAACCCCGATACGATCGGAGAAGTACTTTACAACAGAAAGGTCATGAGCGATGAAAAGGATGGTAAGACCAAGCTTTTCGCGAAGCTCGTTGAGGAGGTTGATAACCTGTGCCTGAACGGAAACGTCAAGAGCAGATACGGGCTCGTCAGCAATAAGCAGGTCAGGATTCATAATTACCGCACGGGCAATGCCGATACGCTGACGCTGACCGCCGGAGAACTCATGAGGATAACGTCCTGCATGCTCGCGTACAAGACCGACCAACTCAAGAATCTCGTATACCTTCTCATCGATGTATGCCTGATCCTTGATTCCGTTGATGACAAGTCCCTCTGCGATGATTTCGCGAACTGTCATACGAGGGTTAAGAGATGCAATAGGATCCTGGAAAATCATCTGAATCTGGGTTGTGAGTCTGGTATTCTTTGCTATACGCAGCTCATCCTTGTATTTCTTCTGCTCTTCCTTTGTGGTACAGGCTTCGCCGTGGTTGTATTTTTCTTCCACAGCCTTGACCAGACCTGCTGCATACTCACTGTTGCAGTTGTTATGGTCAAATTTTGCCTTTTCAATCTCAGTATAGAGTTCTGCAATCTCTGCTCTGCACTCATCAGAATCCTTACCTCTGAGCTTTCTGAGTGCTGCTTTTTTTGCTCTGATTGCATCCTTATAGCTCTTTATGCCTGCGCAGATGCGCTGACCCTTGAAGTAGATGCTTCCGGAGGTAACATCGTAAATTCTGATGATGGAACGGCCGGTTGTGGTCTTTCCGCAGCCGGACTCACCGACCAGACCGAAAACCTCGCCCTTCTTTATATCAAAGCTTACATCGTCAACCGCTTTTACAGGTCCGAAATACTGGCAAAGATGCTCTACTTTCAGCAATGTCTCTCTTTCGTTTGCATTAGACATTATCGGCACCTCCTGCCTTCTCTTTCATTCTTGCAATTCTATCTGTGATTGTCTTGGGTATTTCTACCTCAGGTGCATCGGGATGGAGCAGCCAGGTAGCAGCCTTATGAGTTTCAGAAACCTCAAACATGGGAGGCTGCTGCTCAAAGTCTATCTTCATGGCGTACTTGTTTCTGTCTGCAAATGCATCGCCAACGGGGGGATAGATCATGTTGGGAGGTGTACCGGGGATTGCATCCAGCTTTTCCTTGGTGTCAAGGTCAGGCATGGAGGAAAGCAGAGCCCAGGTGTACGGATGGCGGGGATCGTAGAAGATATCCTCTGCCGTACCCTGCACAACGATTTTACCTGCATACATAACAGCGATATCGTCTGCCATATTTGCAACGACGCCAAGGTCATGGGTGATGAAGATAACGGAAAGATTTCTTTCCTTCTTGAGGTTGTTGATAAGCTCAAGAATCTGAGCCTGGATGGTAACGTCAAGTGCGGTTGTAGGCTCGTCGCAGATGAGGATCTCGGGGTCTGCGGAAAGTGCAATTGCGATAACAATACGCTGACGCATGCCGCCGGAGAACTCAAAGGGATACTGATAGTAGCGCATACGGGGCTCAGCAATACCTACCTCTTCCATGAGCTTGATAGCTCTTGCCTTTGCCATGGAGCGGGTTACCTTGTAAACAACCTTTGAAGCCTTTTCCTTGAAGCTGTCGATTATCTCGATTGCTCTGGCGTGGAAATCAACTTCCTCTGCAGAAGCAATGAACTTCTTGTAACGTGTATCGAGGAGCTGGATATTCTTTACAATATCAGCCTGAATCTCATCGATGGGAATAACGTTCTTGGGAATTACCTTCCAGTCAACGTTCTTACCGCGTCTGATAAGAGCTTCTCTTCGTTTTGTCTGTCTTGCAAAGCGAGCTTCCTCTCTGGGGTTGCTTGCCTTATAGTGGAAATACTTGTTGAGTCCTGCAACAAGGCTGCTGCGGAAGGTGTATGCAACGCTGTCCTTTGTTACTTCGAGACGGTCGATGCTTTCTTCTACCTTGTCGGAAAGCTCACCTGCATATTTAAGTGATGCGTTCTTCTCAAACTTACCTGCAAAGTAGCGCTCTGCCTTGCCAAGCTCGGCAACAACTTCCTTCTTCTTCCCAAGAGTTCTGTTGAAGGAGTTCTCAACGCCCTTTTCAACCATTGCGATAAACTCAATCATAAATTTATCGTCAAGGTATCCGAGACACATTTTATTGAGTTCATCGGTGGGCATCTCGTAAAGCTTTGCAGTGGGGTTATTCATGATGTAATAACCTATTCTGAAGAACTCAGGACGGGTCTGTGCGGTGATAGCCTCAAGCAGTGCCTTTGTCTCATTGAGAGCGGCTTCAAGACTTGCGGTAAGACCGCCCTTGCTGCTCTTATAGCGGGCAGCTTCTCTTCTGAGAGCATCAGACTGTCTGGAAATCTCAGCTTCAAATGCATTGGTAAGATACTTGTCGCCGAGGTTCTTTATGCCGTTTGCAAAACCGCGGACAACAGACTTTACATCCATCTTCTGATTCTTGCTCAGACGGAATGTAACATCCTCAATGGATTCGATGAGCTCGCTTGCAGCGGAAAGTGCAGAGTTGTAGTTAAGCTCAAGCTTGTTAGCCTCGATGCAGAACTTGTCAAAGGTATCGCACATTTCTTCGACCTTTTCAGGTTCGCCTGTTGCTTCAATCATCTCAGTCTTGAGGGTCTTGAGCATTGCATTGAATTCTTTTCTTGCCTGCTTGCGGCTGGTTTTGTTCTTCAGCAGCATAGCTTCGGTTATCTGTTTGCCGATTTTTACGATCGGGTTGAGAGATGAAAGAGGATCCTGGAAGATCATGGAGATCTTGTCACCTCTGATAGTACACATCTCTTCCTCATCAACCTTCAGAAGATCGCGGCCATCATAGATAATTTCGCCTCTCTCGACTATGGAGTTACCTGCAAGGATTCCGAGAATAGCCTTGGAGGTAACCGACTTACCGGAACCGGACTCACCGACGATTGCGAGAGTCTTGCCCTTTTCAAGGTCGAAGGAGATATCTCTTACTGCTTTTACTGTACCGTTGGAGGTACGAAATGAGATTTTTAAATCTTTTACTTCTAAAATCTTATCCATAGTTTATTCCTCCACGCCGCGCAGTGCGGGGTTGAATGCATCACGCAGACCATTGCCGAACAGGTTAAAGCTTATCATCAGAAGTGAAATGATGATTGCGGGATAGAGCATAAGATGGGGGAACTGAATCCAGCGGCTCTCTGCATCGGAAAGCAGGGTTCCGAGGGATGTTCCGCTTGCGCCGCCCAGGTTAACAATACCGAGGTATGACAGCATACTTTCGGACATGATTGTTCCGGGGATTGCAAGTGCAGATGAAGTGATGATAGTGCCAAGGGTGTTCGGGAAAATATGCTTCCAGATAATACGCTTATCGCGGGCGCCAAGGGTGCGTGCAGCCATGACATATTCCTGGTTCTTGAAGCGGTAGAACTGGGTACGGACTCTGTATGCTGTGCCGATCCATCCTGTTACAACGAAAGCGAACAGCAAGCTCGGCAATGCGCCCACCTTTGCTGCCAGATGTATCTGGAAGAGGGTTGCAACAACAATGAAGGGAATACCGTTGAGGATATCGGAAATACGCTCAAGGATAAGGTCAACTGCGCCGCCGTAGTAGCCTTCAACAGCACCGTAAAGTGCGCCGAGAACAAAGTTAAGCACGCATACGAAAACCGCAATAAAGAATGAAAGCTGTATTCCGTCTGCTACACGCAGAGCCATATCGTAACCCTGGGACTCGGTACCCATGATATAGTCAGGCTCAAAGCCGTACTTGTACTGATAATAGTTGTAGTAAAGAACACGGATCTTATACTGTGCAGTCTCAGCTGTACCGCCGCCGCTGTACTCAAAGTACTTGAGGGAGCCGTCTTCATTTCTCTTGTAGTTATCCTCGAAGACCATATCTTCGCTGTAATCAATGTTCATGGCTCTGCCGGAAGCATTGATGCTTACAGGATAACCGACCTTCTTTGCCTTGTACCAGTTGTTTGCGTTTGTTGCTTCAGGGTTCCATTCGTTATCCTCAACGAGAGGATAGAGAACCTTGAGTCCGCTTTCTGCCTCAAAATCAAGAATTCTCTGATACTCAGGCTGTTCGATGAACATATAGAGGAAGCCAACTTCGAGATATGCGTCCACGCGGACATCGTAAGTGTTGATTTCCTTCTTTCTTGCATCGAGAGTAACTGTAGGCTCGCTCTGCTTAAGCACAGGCTGATAGTAGTTTGTCAAAGCCTCTTTTACGGTTACAGGCTCATCAAGCTGAGCTGCACCTGCACCGATAGCGGTAAGTCTTATAAGCTCTGCTTCGGTGATATTTTCGCGGTTTACGCCGCCGTCCAAAATACCGAAGTTATCGCGAAGCCATACAACACGGGCAGGCTTTCTCTGATACTGAGTTACCATGAAGGAATTGTCATGGGTAGTAATAAAGAGAGGTGCAAGGATTGAGAAAAGGAAGATGATTATAATGATAATCAGACCGACAACTGCAGCCTTACTCTTGCAGAAACGCTTCCATGCATCCTTGAAATAGCCAACGGGCTTGTTTTCAAACTTCTTATCAGAAATTCTTTCGCCCTGATTGACAAATTCAAACTGCTCTTTCGATACTTTGGGGATATTATAATTTTCAGCCATATTACTTTTCCCCCATTCTGATTCTCGGATCAATGAATCCGTAGCTGATATCGACAACTATACCTGCCAGCAGATTGACAAAGGTATAGAAGATACTGTCGATCATAAATACGTCGTAGTCTCTCTGGAAAATAGAGTTAATGTAAAGTCCTCCGATGCCGGGGATTGAGAAAATCTTCTCGATAACCAGTGAACCGCTGAGGATTCCGACAAACATTGAAAGAATCATGGGCAGAATAGGCACCATTGCATTCTTCAGTGCGTGACGGGAGATAGCCTGTCCGTTGGTCAGACCCTTTGTGCGGGCAAGAAGCATATAATCGCTGGTAAGTGTTTCGGTAAGCTCCGCACGGGTAAAACGTGCAAGACCTGCGATCGTACCGAAGGACAGTGCAAGAACCGGTGCCACCATTGAGTGGAACATTTTTCCGGTCATCCAGCTTCCGCCTGCGTCTGCAAGGGAATATACGGTCAGGGGCAGCCAGTCCAACTTGAAATAGAAGATATACTGAACAAGGAACGCATATACATAGCTCGGTACTGATACAAATACCATAACAGCTGTACTTATAAGGTTATCCTGCCAGCGATTCTTCTTGATAGCGGCATAGATTCCAAGAACTATACCAATAGGAATAGAGAAGATAAGCGAATACAGGTTAACAAGTATTGTGGGGAGCAGTCTGCCGGAGAAAAGATCCCATACAGGCTCCATATACTTGATATTCCATGAGGTACCAAAGTCCCACTTGGTAAATATATTTTTGAGGTATATTCCGTACTGAACAAGAAGGGGTTCGTTGTAGCCCAGGGCATCCCAGCGGATTTCAACTATTTCACGCTGAGCTGCGTTGCCGTCGGGCAGTGTACGCGGAAGCATACGCACAAGCAGGAAGCAGATTGTGACTATGCAGAAAAGCACAAATATCATCAAAAACAATCTTTTGAGGACATATTTGAACATTCTCATATGCGTTGACTCCTTTTTCGAAAATTTTGAGAACTACTGCTGTTCTTGGCTGCGGACTGTCTTCTCTCCGGCAGCCCAGAGCGAAAAACAGCAGCTAAACAGGCGATTGTTATTATTGCGCCGGATTGGAAATCGCCAATCCATATTTTGCGAATTTAAAGAAGTGAAGCGTAAAATTTGACCAAACCGGGAGGGGCATAAGCCCCTCCCGGCTCATGTTCACGCAATTAAGCCAATGGCTTTATTCTTAATCTGAATTCAATAAGAATTAGTATGCGAGGGTGCCGCCCTGGCTGTCTACATACTCTGCCCACTCAGCATCGGTGTAGTTGAACTGCTGGAGACGGAGACCGCCGAAGCCGTACATGATGCTGTAGTTCTCGGTGTAGTAGCTGGTCTTGTAGGAGAGCATGGAACAAATGGTGGTAGCACATACGGGGATGCAGTAGTAGAGCTTAAGGAAGTTCTCCTCAATCTGAGAGAGGATGGAGAGCTTAGTCTCGTTGCTTGCTGCAGCGTAAGCGCCGGTACCAGCCATGCAGCTGGACCATGCCTTCCAGGTCATGGTAACTTCTTCACCGTCAACGGTGAGGGTAAGGGTTTCGTTTGCAGGATCCCAGCAGCCGCCCTCGTGGATGTAGTTTACATAGCTGTCATCGCAGTAAACCTGGAACATGGTGAAGGGGTAGAATGCTGCGCCGCCCCATGCGCCCCAGCCGATTGCGTAGACGCCGTTGTAAACATCCTGATAACGGTCTGCGAGGTTGTCAAGAGCCTTGAGCTCGATGGTGCCGAAACCGGTGCCTTCGAGAGCCTCGTTCATATACTTGTTGAGGAGGGTTACCTGCTGCTGGTTGGAGGAATCCATAGCGCCTGCCATCCAGCCCATTTCGATAACGATGTTCTCGCCTTCGGTGTAGAGACCCTCAGCAACGAGCTCCTTGCAAGCCTCGGTGAAGAGTTCCTTAGCCTCGGTGAGGTTGTAACCGTTGATGGATGCATATGCCTCGTCAAGAGTTGCATAGATCTTGCCATCGCCGTACTCAACGCCATAGAGGTTTACGATAGCCTGCTTTGCCTCGTCGGTGTTACGGTAGATGGAAGCGGGATCTTCGTATACATCGTAGAAGTAGAGGGAGTTGAGCATGGAGTATGCTGCCTTGTAACCAGCGGTAGCGGTTACGAACTCAGAACGGTTGATTGCAAGGGACATAGCCTGACGGAACTTGTAGTTGGAAAGAACAACAGAGTTGGTGTTGCCAGCCTCGTCCATAGCCTTGAGGGAATCAAGGTTGGTGTGGAAGAAGAGACGCATGGTGTAGGTCTCGTCAACCTGATAGAGCTGCTCAGAAGTGGTGTACTCAACAACTTCGTCAGCTGCGGGTGCCCAGTCATCGAGCTTACCGGAAAGGAATGCAAGCTTTGCAGCGTCATCGGTCATAACGTCGATAACGATCTTGGTGGTCTGGTACTGGGGCTGATACTCGCCGTCTACCTTGAAGCCGATGGTCTCGGTGGTAGAAGAGAGGGTGCCGTCCTCATTCTTGGTGTACTCGAAGTAGTTCTCGTTCTGTACGAAAACAACCTGCTTCTCGTCCTGGAGGGACTCGATGCGGTATGCGCCGCAGGACATGGTGGTGTCAGCGGAGGTGTTGTAGTTGCTGGTTACGAGAGCGCCGGAAGTATCCTTGCACTTCTCATACATTTCCTCGTGAACGATCCAGTTGGATGTGCAGGAGGTAAGGAAGTAGTAGTAATCGTAAGCGGTCTCGCAGACATAGCGGAAGGTATAGTCATCAACCTTGTACATACCAACGCTGTCCCAGGAAGCCTCTTCGTACTGCTTCTCATAGGTCAGGTACATGATCTCGTAGCCGGGACCCTCGCCCCATGCGGGGTTGCTGATAACAGCGGTGAGGAGTGCCCAGGAATCATCAGTAATTGCAACGTTGCCGTTCTCATCAGCAAGAGCGATGAGGGAATCGTATGCAGCAACATCAAAGTATGCATCGCCGTATGCACCGACATAATCAGCAAGAGCGTTGCCGCCGAGCCAATCAAGAGCGGTGTTGGGAGCGATCCAAGCGTTGAGGCCGTCAGCAAGCTTGTAAACGCCGTCATCGCCCTTTACGAGGTCCTCGAGAGAAGAGATGCCGCCGGTAACGCTGTTGTCCTGAATTGCGATGGAGCCAGCATAGAAGTAGTTAGCTGCACCAGCAAGTGCGGACTCACCGCTGTAGTAGTTGTTTGCGCGGTAGTTCTTCATCTCGGGAGCGAGCATCTGCTGCATGGAGTAGATGTAAGTGTCAGCGTTGATGGGGGTGCCATCTTCCCAGCACATCTCTTCGCGGAGAGAGATTTCGTAAACATAACCCTCGGTGATGTCAGAAACAGAAACACCTGCGGGAAGGTTACAATTGTACTTCTCAAGGTCAGCCTGATTCTCAGCAGTTACGTCCTTAATGTCGGAAGCTGCCACGAAGATCCACTGATACTCACCGGTGGTGGAATCAAGGATGGTCAGGTCGGTAAGAGGAGCCATGACGTAACTCTGCATAGTATCGTCAGCGTTCATCTCCCAGGTGTGGGGGTTCCAGTTGGTACCCAGAGCTGCCATGTAGGTGTTGTAGGTGTAGGTGTCGATTGTTGCAACTGCATCAGTATCGCTTACTACTGCGTCATCTGCGGGCTTATCGCCTGCACATGCAACCAGTGAGAAAAGCATAACTACTGCAAGAAGCATTGCCAGGATCTTTTTCATTGTTTTTCCTCCTTATAATTTAGTTCTTTGTGTGTTTTATCGCGGTAAAGCAGCAAAACGCACAAACAAACTTTGATATATTATAACGTGCCTTGGCACTTTTGTCAAACGTTTTTTGCCGTTACAGAGCTTTCTTTTGACAAATTATCGACGAATTTTATACACAAAATTTATATATGTTGTTAATTTATTCTTCACAATTCAGAACCGACACAAAATATCGGGTATGGTAATTTTATTTTACTTCTCAACTATTTTATTTAATCATGGGTATTTTTTCTTTTATATTTTATCTCAGAAGCTTCATAATGTCGGTTTTTTCTGTTTTTACTGCAGCTGCCAAGTGTAGAAAACACCTCACATGATTCTGTGAGGTGTTTTCTGCGATTATCGCTTATCGTACTCAGTCAGAGCTTTTACTATGTCTTCATGAATCATTTTGCAATTCTCGCGGTCAAGCAGTGCAAAATGTCCGCAATCCCACCAGAAGCACTTTATCCCCAGATCAGCTCCGCTTTTTGCAAAGTGGTACGCATACTTTGCGATCTCCGGGTCGTTGCCCTTGTTCTCACAGCCAAACTCACCGATTATTACGGGTACTCCAAAGCGCTTACCATGCTCTGCAAGGTCCTTCATGGATGTGTAAAGCTCTTCCATGTCCTCATCTGTCCCCCATGTATCGCGCATGGGCGGTTTGTCGGATTTAAGCCAGCAGAAGCCTGTCGGGTCATAGTTATGCACCTGGAGAATCAGATGTCCCTCAACGGTGTCCTTCGGCATACTGATGCCGTTTATGCGGTGATTTCCATGGGCGCCCGCATAAGGCATGCATGTCAGATTTCTTACCTTATTGTAACCGCCGCGGCTTCTGACAGTATCAACAAATCGCTGGTTATAGAGCATTACGCCCTCATAATGAGCAGGATCTCTTGATCCCCAGTTGCCTGTCTCGTCAAGTGGTTCGTTGACAGCCTCAAATATCAGCTTCTCTCCGTATTCCGCAAAGCGGTCTGCTATCTGCTCCCAGATTCGCGCAAAGCCGTCGCCTGTCCTGTTGTAGCCCTCGCGGGAGGTGCATATCCATGCATTTGTTCCTCCGTCATGATGGGTGTTGATTATGCAATATGCGCCAAGGGAGATTACATAGTCAACCACTTCCTGCACTCTGTCCATCCAGACCTTGTCAATATTGTAATTTTCATCAAAATGACCTTCCCATGTTACAGGTACACGGATAGCATCGAAACCTGCATTTACCACGGTTTCAATCATTTCCTTCGTGGTCAGGGGATTTCCCCATGCGGTTTCGTAATCTTCTATGCTGCTCTCTCTTGTAAGCAATTCGCCGCTGCGCCTTTTTGTTGTGGCATCAAGGGTGTTTCCAAGATTCCAGCCTGCTCTCATATTGGCTACTGCCTGCATTGCGCTCTCACATTTATAATTGCTCATTTTTTACATCCTTTCGGTTCAGGCTATTCAAGCAGCATAATTATATGTATAATCTCAACAGTTTTCAAGATATTTTAATTATTTAATTGTGCTAAATAATTACACAGCAAAAATCCCCCTGTCATTGACAGGGGGATAAATGTTTACTCTTTGCCGTCAAAACCTTCGTCGAGCATCTTAAGCATTATATCTGCGATATTCGGGTCAAACTGTGTACCCTTGCCTTTTTCAAGCTCCTGACGTATTCTTTCCGGCTCAAGCATCGGACGGTATACTCTTGAGCTTGCCATTGCATCGTAGGCGTCGGCAACCGCAATGATTCTTGCAACGATGGGGATTTCCTCACCCTTAAGTCCTTCGCAGTATCCGCCGCCGTCATATCGCTCATGATGATACCTTGCACCGAGCTCAACATCGGGTATGCCTTCAAACTTTTCAAGAATCTTTGCGCCTGTTGTTGTGTGATGCTTGATAATATCATACTCTTCATCAGTAAGGGCGGAGGGCTTTGTCAGAAGGGAATCGGGAACACCGATTTTTCCTATGTCATGCACAAGACCCATGTAGTAGACATTCTCCATTTCCTCTTCAGACCAGCCAAGTCTTCTTGCTATCTCTCTTGAGCATTCGGCAACCCTGAAGGAATGTCCGTTTGTGTAGCTGTCCTTTGCGTCTATACTCTTTGCTGCAACACGCAGAGCGCTGTCGGTCAGGCTGTGATAACGCTCCTGACGCTTGAGCAGTGCTGCGGTACGCACTCTTACTGCTATATATATAACTGCAGCAATAAGCGCCATTCCTATGAGCATAACGCCGATAATGAAGAATATGTTCTCGTAAAACGCAGTCTCTTTTTCGATTTTTATTCTGATGGCATCCTCTGTTTTTATTCCCGCAGGATTTGTAACCGAAACGCGGAAGGTATATGTTCCTCCTCTGAGATTTGTATAGTCTCGCGTTATGGTTTTGTCTCCGTTGATTACTATGGGTTCCTCGTCAGAGCCCACAAGCTGATATTCCACAACGCAGGATCCGGTGGAATAATTAAGAGCGGAAAACTCAATGGTCATGCGCTTTGCATCGTACTCCAGAAGCATGGAGGAAGGATTGTCATATTCCTTTCCGTCCACGGTTATTTTGTTGATGATCGCCTTGGGGGGAGTATCGTTGCTGTATATTCTTGATGTATTTATTGTGTAAATACCGTTTGATGTGGCAAGATACAGAGTTCCATCCTCTGCAAGATAGTGACGGGAGTTTGATGTGATATCGGTAAGTCCGTCCTTTCTTCCGAGAACTGTATACTCCGAAGAGGGCGCATTACTCAGCAGAAGCTCCCTGGTTGCAATGACAACACTTGTGTTTCTCAGAATCCAGACCTTGCCTTCCTCTGCAAACACTATGTCAAATATACTTCCGGTGCCTGCTGTGTAATCACTGAGATTTCTGATTCCGTCCTCCGTCCAGAGCGCAAGGTTGCTGCCTGTGCTTATCCATACCGCATCAAGGACTTCATCATATTTCAGATTGAGTATGACATCGGAGCCCAGTCCGTCTTCGGTTGTATAGGAGCGGACTTCTCCGTCTGTTCCGACACGGTATATTCCGTTGCCGTCACTGCCGAAATACATATTGCCGTTCTTGTCCTGACACATGGAAAGGATGACGGGGTTTACAAGTCCATCATTTTCAGTGTAGGTTTTTATTACATTGGTTCCTCTTATCACGCTGACTCCGCCGCCTGAGGAAACGGCAATATCACCGTTGTTAAGCTCCATTGTGACTCTTGTCTTGTCACTGGTAAGCCCATTGGATGTGTTTATGCTGACGTAACTGCCGTTCTTATAGCGTATTACGCCGTATGTTTTGTATGTGGTAATCCAGAGATACCCCTTGCTGTCAACAAACAGTCCTCTGGTGCGTATTCCGTCGAGCAGTTCTGCCATCTCATGCTCCACAGGCTCGAAGGTTTTGGGATCAAGCACCTTCAGACCAACATCTGTGGCGGCAAAGATGTATCCCTCGTAATACATTGTTGCGTTAACGGTAACTCCTTCGAGCTTTCCGTTGAGGGTTCTGTTGGTGAATTTTCCTCTTACCAGCTCCATTACGCCTTCTCGGGATGATGCCAGCCAGAGATTGCCTTCATAGTCCTCTTCAATATGTTCAATGGACAGAAGCTTTACGCCATGGGTTGTGGTGAATCTGCCGTTTTCCATATATCCGAGACCTGCATCGGAGCAAATCCATATACGTCCGAAGCGGTCTTCAAGGATGCAGTTTACCGCATTGCTGTCTTCAAGCTCAATGACATCAAATCTGAAACTGCTGCCGTTTTCAGAGACCTCGATCATCTCTGAGCCGCCTGTTCCGATCAGTATGTTTCCGTTGTCAAGCTCACAGAGACAGTTGCATTCGTTATCCGTTATGCTTCTTACATCATGAGAAGCCAGAACCTCTCCCTCAGGATTGAGCACAACAACGCTGTCGTCATCTATTATCCAGATTCTGCCGCTGCTGTCAGAAAGCATATCAACAACAGCGCCCTTTGCCAGGCTGTCTATTTCCGCAGCGCTTACGCTCATATCATTGTGAATCACCGCAATGCCGCCTGTTGAAGCTGCATATATCCCCTGCTCTCCCTCTGCAAAAGCTCGGATGGAGCCGGAAATTGCCGCATTGCTTGTATCAATATAGGAAAACCTGCCGTTTTCGTACAGATAAACGCCCTTTTCATTGGAGCCTATCCACAATCTGCCGCTGCTGTCCTCATACAGAGTTCTGACGCTGACTCCGCACATGACGGAATCGTCATCATCGCCGTATGTAACAAAGCTGTTGCTGTCATAACGGGCAAGTCCGCCGTAGCTGCCGACCCAGATGTAGCCGTTTTCAGTATATTCAATTACATTCGCTTCGTTTGAAAGCAGACCGGCATCATCATACAGTATCTGTATGAATTCGCCCTCGTCGGGAGCTTCCTCCTGCGCCGCTGCAATTATCGGCATTGAAGCAAAAGCAAGTGCCATCAGCAGCACTGTGCAGATTCTTACAAACTGCTTTTTCAAAATATCAGTCCTCTTTCCGGAACCCTGTGCAAAATTCAACCTTTCTGAGGTTTCTGCAAATTCAGAACTACTAAACATAATACCTCATTATAGCATTTAATCTTTTGTTAATATTATATAACCACTCTTATAATATGTCAATAATAGAACGGAAGTTTGTATGTTATTAATTAAAGCAACCATAGCAATATTCCCCCCTTCAGAAAAAGAGCGTCTTAATGCATACACCGCAAAAAACAGCGCATATGCCCACAAAAAATCTCCGCCCCAATTTCTGAAGAATTCCCGGATTTCACTGTTTGCGGAAATCTTGGATATATTAAAAAGCTCACATATCAGGTTCCCGAAATATGAATCCCTGCCTATGCGAATATATATGTATGCACCCGCCAGCAGCGGAAGTGCGATATTCACCGCACAGAAAACAAGCTCTCTGCGCTTTTGCTGTAAATTCATCGTTATACCACATTTTCCGTTGTTTTTATGCTTTAACCGCCCATAGGGCAGATGCAGTATATTACACTGCCGTCCAACGCACAAGATAGATTTTATATCTTTTCCTGCGGTTAATTATATTTGATATTCCCAGGATCATTTCTCGTGACCGCAGGAACGGATATCATTGTAAAAAACCACTTTTGTCTACCAAGACAAAAGTGGTTTTTTGCATGTGAAAGACTGACCAAAAGTACGTCAAATATTTGATTTAAGCCCAGTGTAATTCATAATAATACCAGTTATCAGAAATCTTTTTTATAAAGCACCAATCCGTGCCGTTGTTAGGCTTTCCAAAGTACACGCCACCATCGTCTTCGTGTATATCATTTTGAATATTTTCCAAATCGTTTCCACTATAAAAATCAGGCAGCAACCATTCGTTTTCGGAAGTGTAATAATACCCATAATATACTCCACCAATATTTAACCCCGTTGTTTTGTAATCATAGAATTCGTTTTCTTCTGCCAGGGAAAACGAATCCATATTTTCTGTTACATAATCTGAAATCTCATTATACATCTTGTTGGATATCGACATCTCACCACAAGCAACCAAAGACAAGACAAGAAAACAGATCATCAGCATACACAATAATCTTTTCATTTCGCGTTCTCCTTTGCAGTTTTGCAAGATGCAATTAATAGTCTGCGGATATTGCCGCAAAGTTTCTCGGTATATTGATATGTGGCAATATCTATTCTTTCGGTTTCGTACATCAATTTCAAGCAATAACTCGTTTCATTCGATTTTTTCAATGCGATTTCTAATTTTGCCACAAAATCCTTCTTGCTCTGTGCGTATTGCGCTTCGTGAATATTTGCCCCAACGGATGTGCCTGCTCTTGCGAGCTGATCAGTCATATAAGAGCTTTTCGGTGCAGTTACACCGTCAACAAGATTTACAATAGCAACAGCAAATTCAAAAGATAAGTCAAGTAATTAGTTTTCGGACATAAATGCACCTTCCTTCATCGGTATTATATCATAAAATGTTACATTTTTCAATGATATATTTGCGCCCGCAAATATAATATAATATCCGTTCTTTCACATGCCGAATGCATATATCATCTTTATGGATATGCCTCCGGCGTATCCATAAAGATGATATCATATCGAAGATATATCACCCGTTCCGCAAGGAACGGATATCATTGAAAAAAGTCACCTTTGTCGGTAGACAAAAGTGACTTTTTTCTTGGTGGACGCAGACGGGCTCGAACCGCCGACCTCCTGCGTGTGAAGCAGGCGCTCTGACCAGCTGAGCTATGCGTCCGTTTCTCTTCACCCGATAATTTTAGCACATCTGACGCAATTGTCAACAGCTGACATCACTATTATTTTTATCCCTCTCTGCCAAAAACGGCATTCCCGCTTCTTGTAAGCGGAAATACCGTCTGCTGTCTGAGTATCAGCCATTGGGGAACAACTTTTTCATTTTTGAATTTGAAAGTTCAAAATATGACTTCAGCTGGGACTTTACAACATCGCGGCGCTTGAGACATACATTTCTCAATGCTGCGATCTCGCTTTTCCATCTGGAATATGACTGATCTGTCCATCGGCTTGCATTGCGTCTGATTTCGGGCTCTATCATCACCGTCATCTCATCGAGAATCCCAGTGAGATTGTCAGGCATGAACACCGTGTTCAGCAGCTCCGCATACCGCTCGATGAACGCATTCCTGTAGTCCTTGTTTTCAAGCAGATTCCTGTGGAGAGGCTCCTTGTCTTCAACCTGTTCAAAGGAATACCCTCCGCTGATACGTCCTGCTTCGTTTCTCATGGATATATCAAGGTCATACATTATCCAGCGCCATTTTCCGTCCTTGCCGTCCAGATAATATCGGGAGTTGCCAAGGTCGTTGTTTTTGAAAAACGACACACATATTATATAATCAATATAGTTGTCAATATCGATTTTAGAGCAGACATATTTATAATTGCTGCTTTTTCCCATATTGTTGTTCTTTACAAAGCTCAGCAGCTCCCTGAACTCATCGTTGCTGCCTGCAAGTTCTATCTGCCCCGGTCCCTTGAGAATTGTGACTTCTTCCTTGTTTATTCCGCAATTCATCTCAAGGTAGTCCTCGTTTATCTTTTCGCGCAGGTTGTAAAGCCCCCAGTAATCGCCGTTGATATAGAGTGCCACAGGCTGCCAGTCTGCAGTCAGCAAATCGATTCCGCCTCTGAGCACAACCTGAGAACAGAATGCATCGCGAATTTTTGCAGCCTTATTGTCCTGTCCTCCTGCACGCAGAACAAGTCCCTTTACGTTAACGCAGCTGTTATCCTCCCCAAAGAAAGGGAATGTAACCTGACTGTTGCCGTAAACATCCCTGAGATGCACTGCGAATGCCTTTTGCTTGTATGTTCTGGTGAACTGACCGTAAATCTTTGTGCCTGCATCAAATGCAACCGCTTCTTTTCCGTCAGCTATGTACTCAAAGCTGACAGCTCTTTCCCAGTCCTGCCAGTAGTTTGAATTGTAGAACGGATACGGATCTCCGCTGCCCTGTCCGTTCTTTCCGTTGGCATATATTCCTGTCTCTTCACTGAACAGCCCTTTGGGATTGCCTGCCAGTGACACTATCGGCATCTGATGCGTTTCATTTATCAGATAGGTTGCGGTTACTGTATCGCTGGGGATGCTGCCGTCAATATAAGCTTTTGCTCTTATTACGCAGGTTTTATCAACCTCAATGGCACCGCTGTAAAGTTTCGATGATGCGGTAGGCTCGCTGCCGTTTGTTGTGTAGTAAACAGCTGCATTGTCCTGTGCCTTTATCTCCACTGTTACGCTTTCACTGTAAGCGCCTGCATCCACTGAAAATTCCGGCCGGGATGTATATGAAGTGTACCCCTCTGAGTTTTCTGCTCCTCTTGTCGGAGAGGCAAAATACAGTCTTTCTCCGCCCTTTTCGTCTCTCCTGCCGCTTGTCACTCCGATTCTCAGCTTGCCTGTTTCGAAAATATCCAGAGTTTCGCCCTCTGGAGATGTGAGAACAAGAGTTTCGCCGTCAGTGCTGATTTTGAAGGGTGCAGTCGACCTCGTTGCCTTCACTGCTCCAACAGCATAGATCACGCAATAGCTGTGAGGTCCGATTTTTTCGTTTGTGAAAGTGAATCTGTAAGGGTCATTCTCGTCGTTTGAAAGCCCGTAACCCTTCAGTGATACCGTTTCATCCGAATCGTTGTACAGTTCGATCCAGTCTCTTGCGGGTCTTCCCGTCGATGAGCTGACTGCCGCTGCGCAGACCTCGTTTATGCGCACAGCACCTGCCATGGGGCATCTGATTATGGGCATTTCTCTTGCGCCCTCTTCATTTTCTCTGCCCGGTGTGGGAACTTCAAAATACAGAGCCTCTCCCTCTGAATCCGCTCCTCCGGAAATACCTTCCCGAAGCTCAGTCAGGGCTATTCTGTACACTACGCGGGAATGTTTGTCGCTGAGTACAATTTCCCTGTCGTCTCTCCCTATACCAAAGGCACTGTGTATTTCGCTGTCACATCTGTCCTTCCCTGACATGAAAACAACTGCACATTCTCCCGGTGCGAGAATGTATGATCCTGAGATTTTCCACTTATCAAGATTGTCGATATTGTCGGTTATCTGAAGTCCGTCAAGAGAAATATCCTTTGTGCTTATATTGGTTATCTCTATCCAGTCGGTAAATTCTCCGTCGGAATCCGAAAGGGTCTTTTCGTTTGCGGTCATGTATTCGGATATGATAAGACCAAGATACGGGGAATTAAGTGACAGAGGGTCATCCGCGCACTGTGTTTCATCGTTTTCCGCTTTCGGAGTGGCTTTCGACAGCCATTTATATGTGCCGTCCGCTGTCAGACCGAAGGAAACATCCGCAACTGCCGCAGCATAGCTGAAGGGCTCGCTGATTCCGTAATATGCGCTGGAAAGCACCATATCCTCCCCCATGCCGTTGAGCTTGAAGTTTGTATGATACTCCCCTTCTTCCATGTTCTTTATATCCTTGCCCGAGGCAAAAACAAGCAGATATTCACCGGGTTCAAGAATCACATCGGGCATCACCCATTTAAAAGGTGCATTTTCATCGTCGGAAAGGCAGTAACGGGAAAGCTCCGCAGGAATGCTGCCGATATTGCAGATTTCAATCCAGTCAGAATATTCTCCGTCAGAATCGGAAAGGGTGAGAGTGTTGTCTGCCATTATTTCGCTTATCACAAGCTTTGGTACATCATCGCTGTTCCTTCCGCTGCAGGCAGGCGCAAAAATGCTTACAAGCAGAAGCACCACGCATAACACCACCGCAGCAGCAAGCACTGCGAGCTTATGCCAGAGTTTCATGCAGACACTTCCTTTCCTTTATACTTTAAATATTAATATAGCATATATCCCTTTTGCAGACAAGTGAACACAGAAAAAAACTCCGCCTGAAGGCGGAGTTTTATATAAGCAGTTATGAGTTGGGGCATTCTGCCCCAAACCCCTGAAAAGGGCTCTGCCCTTTTAACCCGCCAAAGGGAGAATCCCTTTGGAAACCGTTATTTATGCGATTTTTTCGCCCTTTACAAATACTGTGTCGATGTCGAGATTTTCATCAAGAATGATAATATCTGCATCATAGCCAACAGCAAGAACGCCCTTGTTGGTAACACCGATGTGCTTTGCGGGAGTCTCGGTTGCCATTTTAACTGCATCCTCAAAGGGAATACCGAACTCGATAGCCTTTTTCACGCACATAAAGAGTGTGCTGGTGCTGCCTGCGATAGCTCCGTCAAGGCATCTTGCTACGCTGTCCTTGACGATTATCTGCTGGCCTCCGAACTCGTACTCACCGTCGCAGAGGCCTGTTGCTCTCATGGAGTCGCTGATGAGGACCATCTTGTCAGCGCCAAAGAGCTTGTAAAGCATGAGAACAACGGACTTATGCAGGTGCAGACCGTCGGAAATAACCTGAACATGGATCTGCTTCTCTGCTGCTGCAGGGATGGGACCGGGGTTTCTGTGGTGAATGGGAGGCATTGCATTGAAGGTATGGGTCAGGCACGCTGCGCCATTCTCAATAGCTTCGATAGCAGTGTCATAGTCACAGACAGTGTGACCGATGGCAACAACTGCATTGCACTTCTTGATGAAGTCCATGCTGCCCTCAAGCTCGGGAGCGATGGTTACCATCTTGATATTGGGAAGGGTATTGAACTCGTCTATATCGGGAGCCTTGATGAATTTCTCATTCTGTGCGCCCTTTGCCTTGGGGGAAATGTAGGGTCCTTCCATGTGGAAGCCCAGAATCTCTGCACCGCGGCAATCGGTGTTTGCATTCATCGCCTTGCTGATGGACTCGTAATCCATTGTCATGGTTGTGGGACACCAGGAGGTTGTGCCGTTCTTTGCGAGGAACTCGCACATCTCCTCAAACTTTGCGTCCATGGTGTCAAAGCCTGTGCAGCCGTGGGTGTGGATATCAACAAGACCGGGAATTGCAGTCTTGCCGCCAAAATCGATGCCCTCGCCGCTATTCGGTGCAGCGATTTCGGTGATAACACCGTTTTCGACCACTACATCGCACAACTCACCGTTGATTTTAATGTTATTAATACGCATTGTATTGCTCCTTAGCTTTTAAATTAAAGTTTTACAAGGCTTGCAGCAGCAACGGACTGGCCGATTCTGCGCTCGTACTCACCGGGAAGGAAGATAGTGACCTTCTCTGCGATTTCAGGATACTCTGCTGCGAGGAGCTCTTTTGCCTTCTCAAGGATAAGCTCGCCGCCTCTGCCGGAAGTAACTCGGCCGGAGATCTGGATATAGTCAACATCATAGAACTGAGTATAGTTTGCTACGCCGTAGCCGAAATATGTTCCGATGCTCTCGAAAATCTGCTCGGCTCTCTTGTCGCCCTCTTCGAGGAGCTTCTGTACATAGGAAAGCTTCTGAGCGGGGGTAAAGCTTTCGTCCAGCTCGATGCCTGCGTAGCCTGCAAGACGGATTACAGCGTACTGAGAGAAGTAGCTTGCGCCAACACCAAAGTCCTGAGACCAGTCATCACGCTCTGCGTTGGTGTTGTAGTCAACGGGAGCGAATGCAAGCTCGTTCTGCCAGCCTGTTACGAAGCCGTTGCGGTCAACATAGCCGCCTGCTTCGCTGGTACCCATTGCGATACCGAGGATTGCGTTCTTGTCAAGTGCCATGGATGCAGCAAGGGCAGCGATATCGCCATCGTTTGCAACTACCATGGGAACTCCCAGTCTCTTACCTGTTTCGATATAGAGGTTGCGGCAGAGTTCCTTCTGCTCGTCGGTGTCCTTGGGTACTTCCATGAAGAGAGAACACTGCATGGGTCTGCTCTTTACGATAACACCTGCAGAGGAAACGCCGACGGCGTCACATCTGGGCATCTTGGATGCTGCAAGCTCGATTGCAGCCTTTACATTGTCATAGTGATAGTTGATGTCTGCAGTGACTTTAGGATTCCATACGATTTCCTGAGAGAATACGACCTCACCGTCAACAACGGAGGAAACCTTTATATCACTTCCGCCTGCATCGAAACCGACTCTGCAGCCGTCGAGGTGACGACCGAAGGGCAGGGGATTTATGGAGCTTTCGGGCATATCTTCAAAGGAACGCTCCTCAACTACGAACTCCTTCTGGTAGACAGTACCCCAGAAATCGACGTCGAATGCACGAAGTCCGTCCTTGGTATATGCGTCAGCGATAAACTCATAAACCTTATGGTCGCCTGCAAGCATGACTTTCCAGCCGCCTGCAGCCCAGAGGATATGCTTTACTTTTCTTTCTACATAGAAATTGTTCTTGTTTTCATTGTCACCGAGGAAGGTGTCCACTCTGAATACAAGTCCGTCCTCACGCTCTACAGCGATGGAAAAGGGACGGTCTGCGGTCTTGAGGAACTCATCGTTCCAGACTCTCGCAGGCATGAAATTCGGGTCAAGTACAGGCTTAATCATTTACAAATACTCTCCTTCAGTCTGTTTACTATGGCTTTCATTTCTTCTTCGTGCTCTTCCATGTCACGAACAAGCTTGAACTGGGCTCTTGCTCTGTCTAAGTTGTGGCTGGGGTGGTGAATCTTGAAATAAACATCGCCGTTCAAGAAGTCGGTAAGGAAACGCATACCGCATTCAAAGGTGATAAGTCTTGCAGAGAAAGGCATAAGCTCGATTTCTCTTTCGGTAATGCTCTCGTGAAGTTCCTCAAGGTAACCCTTGGTAAATGCCTCAAACAGGTCGAGACGGCACCAGACCTTTGAAAGATCCTTCTCGTCCTCAGCACCTGCGTTGGTGCCGAAACGGAGAGAATCGCCGTAGTCATAGAGCATGGAGCCGGGCATAACGGTATCAAGGTCAACAACACAGATGCCTTCGCCTGTCTTATCGTCAATCATTATATTATCGTACTTTGTATCGTTGTGGGTAACGCGCATGGGAACGCTGCCGTCAGCCATTGCATCAAGAACTACTGAGCACATATCGCGTCGCTCGGTGATGAATGCAATGTCATCCTCGATGAATGCAGCTCTGTGTGCTCTGTCAGCCTTGAGGGCTTCCTCAAAGTCCTTGTAACGGGATACGGTATTGTGGAAGTTGGGAATGGTCTCATAAAGCTTTTCTGCAGGGAAATCTGCCAGCATCTTCTGGAATCTGCCGAAGGAACGGGCTGCATTGTAGAAATGCTCGGGCTTTTCTACAGTCGAGTGAGAGGATGCTCCGTCAATAAACAGGAACACTCTGAAGAAGCCCTTTTCACCGTCATAATAATGAGTGTTGCCGTCTACGGTTCTGACAAGGTTGAGAGTTTCTCTCTTGGGGTCGCCGCCTGCGGCTTTTATTTTCTTTGCCAGATGCTCGGTTACAAGCTTGATATTGTGCATTACGTGCTCAGGCTCCTTGAACACATGATGGTTCAGACCCTGAAGTATAAACTTGCCATTTTCACAGGTAACAAGGAAGGTATCATTAATATGTCCGCCTCCGAAGGGAACTGCTGATACAAACTTATCGCCTGTATTGAATTGTGCAAAAATTCTTTCTATTCTGTTTGATTCCATATTCTTACCTCCAAGGGACACAGGACAATGGCTTTTTTTACCGCATGTTCATCAGTCCCCTATATACTAACTTAAACATTATACAAATAAAATTATATCGCGTCAACAAACAAAATATGAACGAAACCATAAAATAAGCACAACAATTAACAGTATCCCGGAACTGAAGCGTTTGAATATTGTGATGTTTCAGCACATAAAAAAGGCTTCCGTAAAGGAAGCCTTTTTATCTTTTTATTCCCAGCCCTGGGCGGACATGTCGTATGTTCCGTAGCCGTCGTCATCATCGTAGTAATCAGAATCGTCATCGCCGTAATACTCGTCGCCTTCGTCATACTCATCGTCGTAGTATTCGTCGTAGTCATCATCATACTCATCGCCGTATTCGACGTAATCGTCATCATACTCATCATCGTAACCGTCGTCGTAATCATCATATTCCTCATCGTACTCGTCATACTCATCGGAATCTGCGGTTTCTACGTCGTAGTCATCATCGTAGTAATACTCGTCATCGTAGTATTCGCCGTCCTCATCGTAACCATCTGTATCATCTTTGTACATATCGGTTCCGTAAGGCATCTGTCCCATGCCCGGAGCGTAGGGATTTGTGCCGCCGAAGGGGCTTGCATAGGGATTGTTCATACCCATGCCTGCATACGGGTCGTAGGGGTTGTTCATACCCATGCCCATGCCGTAGCCCATACCCATTCCCATTCCATAGCCCATTCCCATTCCCATGTTCATGCCGTTCATGTTCTGCTGGAACTGGTTCTGCTGGGGATTGTTCTGAGCCTGTCTGTCGGTATTGCGGCGTTTCTTCATCTTGCTGTCCAGAGAACCGCCTGAGAGCTTTACATCGCGGTACTCTTCCTCGGTTTCCTGAACCTCAACATGTTCTTCCTCATAATCGGGCTCGCTTTCGTCAGGAGCAGCTATAACCTCTTCAGGCTGCTTGTCAGTGGATCGTCTGCCGCCGACGTTTTCGCCCTTTCTGCGGTCGCCGCCCTTTCTGCGGTCGGCAACATCGTACATCTGCTCTACATCCTTCTGAAGCTCTTCACCCATCTGCTGTGCAGCTGCAGGATCCACAGAAGGCTCTTCAGGCGCTTCCGCACTCTGCTGGAAGGGATTTATAGGCTTGATACCTACGAGGGATGTATCTTCTTCTACTGTATTTCTTGAAGACTCAAGAACATCAAGCGCAGTTCTGCCGCCCTTCATCTCGGAGCGGAAAGCATCAAGTCCGTCATAGCGAATAAGGTTTGAGGTTCTTCTTCGTGCCTCGTTGCGCTGTACTCTGAACTGCTCGGCAACCTGCATACCTGCGCCTCTGGTGGTAAGCTCATCTGCTTCAAGACGGTAGCCGATAGGCACTCTTCTGGGAGGAACAGGCGCTGCATAACCTTCCCTCTGACGGGATCTCAGTCTGTCGGGCTGAGTTACGCCGTCTCTTCTGGGAGGAACAGGCGCGGAGTATGCTGTACCTGATTTTGCACTCTGACCGCCCGGTGCCTTTGTCTGTGCAGAAGGCATAACTGTCTGAACGGTTACTATTTCAGGAATATAACGCTCATTTCTCGACTGCTTGCCTGTCAGCAATGTAGGTCTTGAGGATACGGGACCACCGTAGCCGTCACCTTCATCCTCGTTGAATTCTTCGAGATAGTCCTCTATGTTTGTATTTACAACATAGATGCAATATCCTGCTATGAACAGAACAGCGGCTATATCCACCGCAAAATGAGTTTTTACTGCAAGCTCAAGAAGACTCTGTTCCTTATTGATAACAGCCATTACAGGGTCAACGGATTTAAGCAGTATGAAGAACATCGCTGCGCTGCCGCTGCCTATTGCCATCTTCGATGCATTTCCCGCAGCGCCTACTGTCAGCTTTGCGGATGATACGAAGAATATCATCAGAAATATCATTGCCAGGGTTTCAAGATAGTTGCTGCTCATCGATGCGCTTCCTGTATATTCAAGGAAAGAGAGAACCACTCTGACTATGCCGCCGAGAATGGGGATGAACGGTACCATTACATAACTTCCTGCGTAATTCTTGCCTGTGAAGAATCCTGTCATGTAAAACAGGAAGGTAACCGCCATTACAAGCATGATTGCTATGTACACAATTCCTACGGTTGACAGGGTCTCTGACGATGATACAACCTGCGTTACCAGCTGATTGTTTGCATCCATGACCGCCTCGGTTTTTTCTTCCGTCATTCCAAACAGACGGTCATCCGGATTGATGACGCCATAAACACCTACTGCGCCGTATGCAGCAGCTGCTATAAACGCAGCGATTCCCGCCCCGGTTGAACGTTTTTCCAAAGGCAGGAAGCCGGGATATTCAGGGCTTGACAGGGAGAATACCATCATCAGCACTGCGGCAGCCGCCATGAGAACATACAGAACATAGTTCAGTGTTCCCTCTTCCCCTTCCATCTTCGTGAAGACAAGCAGCGGCACGCATATCAGGGTACCTATCGCAAAGGCGATAAGAGAAGCTTTCATTCTTTTCATTGCCGGCTTTTCTCCTTTCCACTTTTTCTGCGTTATATCAGTGCAATCCTGCGCATATGCTTTACAAGGACATTCCATCCCACGCTATTGTATCTTATTATAATATTTTAGTATACAAAACAGGTAAAGTCAATAGCACTTCAATCTGCACGATAAAAAAAGAGGTAATTAATATGGCTAAATACACCGTCAGGCTGGTAAGCTTCCTCGTAATACTGTTTATTTCCGTTCCTCTTGCCGTATCTGCCGGTTCGGAAAAGACCTATTCCTTCCCTCTCTGCCCCGCTGTTACTCTTGTCATGCCTGACGGCAGCAGTATTTCTGTAAGCGAGGAGGAATTGTTTTTCGGCGCCGCTGCGGCATATATCCCTGAGGAAAATGACGAAGAGATGCTTAAAGCCTTCTGTATAATGCTCAGAACCCCTGAAATCAACTCTCACGGAATCCTCTACCTCTCTCCCGATGAGCGTTCAGTTCTCTTCGGAGAACAGCTGGAGGATAAAAACAAACTGTATTCGGATGTTTTCCGAAGCACCAACGGCGAAACCCTTCTTCTCCCTGAGAACACCTTGTTTTCCATGGAAGATTTTATATCTGCATCGGACAGCTTAAGCGGAAGCTACACGGAAATCCTGTCTGTTTTTTTCCCCGGCGGGTCATTGGTCAGGAAAACTCTCTGACCCTTCACTGCCTGTCGTAAGGCTCAAACCATCCGTCAAACACCTCAAAGCGCTTTGCTTCAGCGTTGTATCTTATAACAGTCACAGCTTCTCCCATACCTGCCGCAACCGAGCCGAAATAGGCATACTGCGTACAAACAAGCTCATATACGCCGTCTCCGTCAGCATCGGTGGGGCTTACATCAAATACACAGTCAAAGGACAGTGCGCCATCCTGCGTGGGATTTCCCCCTTCATCAAATCCGAATCCTATGTAATACTCTTTTATATCAGAGCAGTCGAGCACAGTTTCAAAGCCTGAGATTTCGTTTGCAACCTCAATGGAGAAGGGGTATATAAGCTTCGATTCAAAGCCGTTATCAAAATCCTCTCCTCTTTCTCCGTAAAATATGATTTTAAGTCCCCTGTCTGTTATTCTGAACACATAAACCGTATGGGAGCCTGCGCCTCCGCAGCCCCCTGTACTATCGGCATAGATTATCTCTTCCCCTTCTTCCGAATCAATATCGCAGAGATAAAGAGACTGCACCGCCGCCCATTCGCTTATTTTGAAAATTCTTACACCGCCGTCGCCTTCAAGGGCAAAGTACACCTGACCGAATACTGTGTCTTCATTTTTTCTGTCAAGCACATGAAGCGTACCGAAATGGGATTCATAAGATGCGCTGACTTCAGCACCCGAAAGTCCTATGCTTTCGAGCCCTTCCTGTTGCCAGTTATCTGTATTCAGGATACTGCTTTCGCTGATGATTTCATAAACTGTATCTTCCCCTTCGGCTGCAGTCTTGTTGTTTTTTGCGGCAAAGCAGATAATCACCGCTGCAAGACATACTCCGACCGCAGCTGCACACAAAAAGTACCACTTTCTTCTTTTCACGATTCATTCCCCTTTTTTTAAATCTGTTTATCAGGCAGTATTCCCTCTTCGGCATGATACCGAAGAGGGAATAACTACATTCTATATTGCTCCTTTAATTCCGAGAAGCGATGCTGCCACGCAAAGAATCACGGGCAGGAACAGCTTCGCCGGCAGATATGCTATCGCTCCGCCGCTCATGCAGCAAAGCATTACAACAAGCACGATGCCGAAAACATAGCATATAAGCTGCAGAAGAGTTGATGTTTTGAAGGCTGCACCCAGCTTTTTGGCTGTACAGAGAGCCTGAGCAAAGGATGCCAGGCCACGCTCACAGGACATTACCGCAGGACAGCTGTCATGAACTACATTTGTCAGTTCCTCATAGTCCGCACTTTCCACAACACCCAGCATGGTGATATGTCTGCGGGCGATGTCAAAGGTGTCGCTGACAAGCTTTGTGGTTACGTTGGGATCTCTGGTGCATACCAGAATTGACACGTCTTCCCTTACAAGTCTGCCCAGCGCCTTTTCCGTGCGCTCATCAGACCTGTAATCAAGGGCGATGACACCTGCAAATTTACCGGAAATCGCTATGTATATCATGTGGTTTCCGTTCTGCATCAGGTGGCTTTCATGGTCCTTTCCCGGGATGTCGATGTCACGCTTTTCAAGCATTTCACGGGTGCCTACCAGCACTCTGCGGCTGTTGACATGACCCTCAAGTCCGCTTTCGTGCTCGTATCTGAGCTGCTCAACATCATAGAGCAGGTGCTTGCGGTGACCTATTTCCTCCTCCAGCACATCTCCAAGTGTGCCGCCTGCCGCAACAGCAAGGGATGCTGCATAAAGTATAATTTCATTGCGGCTGAGCTGAGTAAAGGTCTTTGCTCCGATAAAACGCACCGAGCCTTTCGGAAAAAGATCAGCTGCAGAAATCGCTATCGAGCTGCAGGAAGAAAATTCATCCACTGCCGCCCATCCCGACAACATGACGCCGTGTCTGAGCAGACGGGAGGATGCTATGAACAGCGGCAGTGCTGAGGAAAGCAGTCTGCAGGCAGGCACTGCGGTAACTGTCACCGCACAAAGGCAGGTAAGTGCATGCCACAGGGTTCCGCCTGTCAACCAGCCGATAATTGCCGTTATCAGCGCCAGCACCAGAGTATAGGGTGCCAGTCTGTCAAGCTTGCTCTCACATTCGTCTCTTTCATAGGAATATCTGAGATAGCCGCTGAGGAATTTTGCCTTTACTCTGTAAATAATGCTCTTGCTTCTTCCCGAAGCGCTGAGCAGGTCGTAATAATTCTCGTCATCCTGGCACAGCATCACTGCGTTGTGCATCTTTTTCTTCGTGATGACCATGAAATTGCGCTCGATGCGCTTGTTAAGCAGCACCAGAGCTATATCATTGATAATGAATGTCAGAACAAGTATGGATGTGAACACTCTGCTCACGTTGTTGCCCTGTGCATCTCCGCTGAGATAGCTGCTCCCTGCGCCAAGTCCTATCATCTGCGCTGCAATGTGAATAAAGGTAAGCACAGATGCGGCAAAAATCACCGTTTCACTGTCAGGAGCGCGCTCTGCAATCTTTCTTGCGCCGCCTATAACGGTCGTTCTCTGGAGTACGATTACGAAAATCAGCATCACTGCATTGATTATCAGATATATCATCGGCGCTTTTTCTGCAGTGAGCATATCAGGCATAGCCTGTCCCATTGAGGGCAGTACCTCGATAACTGCCAGAAACAGAAACGCCAGCGCACATGCGGTTATGCGGAAATAAGCACTTTTTATCTGCTCGGACAGGTCTGTCTTTATAGCTTCGCCATCGCCGCTGTAGCGGTAATCGTCAACATCCGCTGCTGCTCTGCGCACAGGCTCGGGGGGCTCCTTCAGCGGGGATTCCTCCGCTTCGGGCTGAAGTATACGCGCCTCGGGATTATCCTCCGTCTCAGGCTCATACACTTCCTCGGGGAAGTAGCTGTCAGTTGTTTCCGGTTCTTCTGCTATCATGCGCACATGAAGCCGCTCGAAGAGGATATTGCCCCTGACAAGCACAAATCCGCCCTTTGTTTTCGGCTTTGGGACTTCAACTCCCCATGCCAGAGGTGCCGGCATAACCGATAATTCAGAGGTTTCCGCATCCGGCGACAGCACGCGCTCTTTAATTTTCAATCTTTGTACGTCAAAGCCGGGTTTCATTATTTATCATACCTCAATCAACTGCGTCTTTTGAATCGTCCGCCTGTGGATGCCGATGAATCGGCCGGAGCTGCAGGTGCTTCTGCTGCAGGGCTCTGGGGAGCGCGGGATGCAGCGGAGCCTCTGGATGAAAAACGCGACGGTGTTGTATTTGCCGCGGCAGGTGCGCCATCCGAAACAGGAGCACTGATTGCGGCAGACTCGGAGGATGAGCCCCTGCGCGCAAAGCGCGAAGGCGCTGCAGTTTTTTCTTCCGCAGGTGCAGGCGCTGCAGGTTCTGCAGCGACAGGCATCTCGGGAATTTCCGAGGCTATTCTGTCGTACTGACTCTCAAAAACAGGCTTCGGTTCTTCTGTGACTGCAGGCTCGCTGATTACTGCCGCAGCAGGCTCTGCAGCAGGTGCTTCCTGTGTATTTTCAGGTGCTGCCGAAATTGCACGCACTCTCGGTGTGCCTCTTCTGGGCTGCTCCTCATACTGCTCCTCCGGCGCCTGGTCGTATCTGTAGGCAGCACGGGCTGCTGAGGGGCGCTTTCTTCTGCGTGGTGCGCCGTGTGCCATGTCAACAGGAACAAAGCCCGCCTGGAACACATAGCCTACAGGAATATACTGGGGCTGTGCGTAATTTGCAGGATACTGATAAGGATAGGGCTGCTGTCCGTAAGGCTGCATATAAGGATTCTGGGGGGGATATCCTCCGTAGGGATTATACGGCGGATACTGTCCGTAGGGTGCCGGTGCATAGGGATTTCCGTAGCCGTACATCTGACTGTCGGCATAAACGGTGCCGTCAAGCACCTGCTCGCCCTCAGGCTGCTCTGTATATATTTCCTCTGCAGCAGGCTCCGGCAAAACGGTATCCTGCACGGGAGGTACTGTCTCCTGCACCGGTGCCGGCGTGACTTCAGGCACCTGCTCCTTTACGGTCTCTTCCTTTACAGGCTCTGCGGGTGCTTCCTTTGCCGCACTTCTTCTTGCAAACCTCGGTGCAGCAGGCTTTTCAGTCTGCTGGGGCTGCTCTGAGCGCCTTGAAAAACGGCTTGTACCGCTCGCTCTCTGCTCGCTCTGAGGCTCGGGCTCGCTTCTTCTCTGGGGTTTTCCCTGGGAATGGATCACTGAACGTGTCTCTCTCTGAAACACATTGCCTGCGTCTGCTTCATCGCCCTTCATTGCAAGGGCATCAACTGCTGAACGCTTTCCTTCAACTGTAGACACTTCGTCCTCATCCTCCTCGTCATCTGAGAAAAGATACGAAAACTTTGAGTTTTCACTCTGCAGGGGCTTTACTTCCTGCCGAGTCATCTCGCGGCGTGAAAATCCGCCTGCAATCCTTGTAGGCTTGTCAGGATTGAGCATATCCGCTCCGACTCCCGCTTCCTCTCCGTCGCCGCGTCTGCCGAAGCGGTCTCTTTTCGGTGATGCAAATGCAACCTCTTCGGTCTTTATTCCTTTCTTGCGCTGTGCTCTGGTACGGCCTGTTCCCATTGACAGGTCCTGATTCCCGTCAAGGTCAAGCTGCTCGTCCTCAAAGCCAAGAGCATCATTATTATCTTCAAAGCCCATTTTCTGACTTTCCTTTCGTTATCTTTTGCCGCCGGGAGGATTCCCCTGTCCCGAAGGCGGACTCTGCCTGCGCTGCGCAAACTGAGCCTGTCTGTTCTGCCAGTCTTTTGCAGCCTGCTGCTGCATTTCCCAGCGTTTTGTGTATTGGGGCTGCGCTCCTGCAGAGGGAGGATTCTGTCCCTGTCGGCTCTGTGTGTACTGAGCCTGCTGTCCCTGCCATGCTCTTGCAGCCTGCTGCTGCATTTCCCAGCGTTTTGTGTACTGGGGCTGCGCTCCTGCAGGGGGAGGATTCTGTCCCTGTCGGCTCTGTGTGTACTGAGCCTGCTGTCCCTGCCACGCTCTTGCAGCCTGCTGCTGCATTTCCCAGCGCTTTGTATACTGAGACTGTGCTCCTGCAGGGGGCTGAGGACTATTCGGAGGCGGCATGTCGGAAGGTGCCTGTCCGGGCATTCTCCTGCGGTATTCCTCCTGCTCCTTCATCCAGTTCTGCGCCGCTGCCTTCCGCTGCTCTTCCATATCTCTTTTCTTCTTTTCCTGAGCAAGGCGGCGTTCATTTTCTTCTATAATCTTTTTCCTTTTTTCTTCCTCACGTCTGAGCCTTTCTGCTTCCGCCTGACCCATTGCATAACCCTGTGCCACAGGCTCGCGGTAAGCTGAAGCTCTTTCGCTTATCGGCACTCTGCCGCCCTGCATCGCTCTTCTGCGCGCAGGATGGGGGGTTCTCTTTCTCTTCTGGGGCTCCTGAGCCATGAGCTGCTCGCGCTCTGCCTTTTCTTCCTCCGCCCTGTACCTTGCTCCGTATGTACTGTACCATACTCCACGAAGCTTGGGGTCCCGGACATCCTCAGGCAGGCTGAGCTGTCCGGGAGAACGGAAATCGTCTCCCATTATCTTCTCTATCTGTTCCGGAGACAGCACACAGTCCGATGTGTAAGGATTTATGGAAATAGCCCTCATATCATCGTAGGATTCCAGCTTGGGCATCCTTCTGGGCTCCACTCCTGCACGCTGTCTGTAACGGTCATTGGGGTCAAATTCCTCGTCAGATACATATCTGCCGGGGTTTGAGGGCGCACTTTCCCTCTTTGCTCCAATTACCGTAGTCTCGGTATTCTGCTGAATCTCGGACCATGTGGGGTTTTCGCTTTCTATTCTGCTCCAGTGACGGGTCTCACTGTAAAGCTGAGGCATCGGGCGCTCAGAATCCATAAGACCGTACTGTTCGGGGATTCTTTCCTCTCTGTGGCGCTCGTCAAGCTCCCTGCGGCGGAAGTCCTCTGTAGGATCGTCCATCTGCATAGCCTCGGCAAGCATTGAATAGTCCTCATCGTCATAGCGCTTTTTCTTTTCCCCTGTTTCGATTATCTTGCCCTGCGCTATATCTCTCTTTTCGCGGTGCTCATTGACCTCTCTGGCGATATCCTCGTACTTTTCCTGCTGCTCCTTTGGCAGCATTTCGATAAGCTGCGCTCTGCGCTGCTCTACGGGGACTTCATTTCTCACCGTGCTTCTGCGAAGCTTTCCGTCGCGCTTTTTCTCTCCGTCCTGCTCACTTTCAAACCTTTCTCTGGCGACAGGGTCCGCGAGGAAGGACAGATCCTTGGGCGCTCTCGCCTTTCTGCCTGCAAGAGCAGAATAACGCAGGCGGCTTATCGTAAGGTCTGAAATCTGTTCGCCGACTCTTCCCTTGGGTCTGTAGCTGGGAGAATAGCTCATGCCCGAAAGCTCTTCGGGGGTAAGCTTTCCGCCGTTGAGATCCTCTTCCACATCAAGTTCGAATCTTGCAGAGTCAGGCTTCATGCCTTCAGGACGGTCGGAAAGCAGTCTTTCGCGCTGAAGCTCAAAGGCTCCGCGCTTTGCCTTCATTGTACCTGCTCTTCGGGTTCTTGCCTCGTCAAGAAGTACATCAAGCTGGTAGGAGGCATCATCACTGACCTCGACATCCTTCAGATATGGATTTTTGTAGTTTCCTGAAAATCTTCTTGCCACAGTCAGGCGCCCCCTTTCTATTACTTATCGTAATTTGCGCAATATATATTACTTGGAGTTTACTGCTTTGATGGCATCTCTCTGGCGTACTGCCTCGTAAATAACGATTCCTGCAGCGACAGACGCATTGAGTGAGTTGACCTTGCCGTGCATGGGCAGGCTCAGCACTCCGTCGCATTTTTCCTTTACAAGACGTCCGACACCGCCGTCTTCGCCGCCGATTACCAGCGCAAGTCCTCCGGTAAGGTTTGCACCGCACCAGTTTTCGCCGTCCATATCAGCTGCATAGACCCAGATATTTCTCTCCTTGAGCTTCTCTATGGTCTGCGGGATATTTGCCACCCTTGCAACGGGCATATATTCAACCGCACCTGCACTTGCCTTGCCCACAGCATAGGTAAGCCCTGCGGCTCTGCGCTTTGAAACTATTACGCCGTGAGCGCCTGCTGCCTCTGCAGTTCTGATTATTGCTCCAAGGTTATGTGGGTCTGCAATCTCATCTGCGATGATAATAAAGGGGGCTTCCCCTCTCTCCTCAGCAAGGGCAAACACCTCTTCAAGGGTCGCATACTCCTTTACTGCTGCTGTTGCACACACGCCCTGATGATTTCCTCCTGCGCTCATTGCTTCCAGCTTTGCAGGGGATACTTCCTTTATTGTTATCTTCTTTTCTGATGCCATTGCGATGATTTTTGATATACTTCCGCTGCGGTCTCCCTTTGCAACCCACACGGCATCTATTGAGCGCTCCCCTTTAAGGGCTTCAAGAACGGCATTTCTGCCGATTATTACGTCATTCTGATCTCTCTGCTGGTCTTTTTCCTGCATGGTGATGATTTCCTCTCTGATGTTCGGAGTATTGGATATATTATAATAACATTATATTGCGATTAAAACAACTAATTTTTTGTTAACATAA
>JAZUPA010000126.1:0-9509 GCA_045604945.1 Acutalibacteraceae bacterium | reverse complement strand
TTCTCCGACAGGAATGACTGTTTCCAAAACTTTCTCTTCTGCCAGTTCAAAGCTGCCGCAGGGTGCATCGCCGAGCATCAGCGTATATGTTCCGCTTTCGAGTATGAACGAAGAGCGTTCTTCATCAAACGTGGAGATTGCTGCAAGGTCAAACTTGATTGTCACATTCTGCTGCTCGCCCGGCTCGAGCAGAGCGGTTTTCACAAAACCGGCAAGGCTGCGCTTTTCGTGGTCAATTACTCCATCAGGCTTCTGCACATACAGCAGAAGAACATCCTTTCCGGCAAAGTTTCCTGTGTTTGTCACCGATACGGTCACACTGTGTTCGTCACAGACAGTTACCTTTCGATCAAAAGCAGTATAACTCAAGCCAAAGCCAAATGGAAAGCGCGGCTTTATATCGTGCTTTTCAAACCAGCGATAGCCGACATATATACCCTCAGCGTAATCCTCATCTTCAAGATTACCGTTGCGGTGTCCGAATGTTTCTGCGCTGGGATAATCCTCATAACGCATCGCCCATGTGTCGGTCAGTCTGCCGCTGGGCGATACTGCGCCGGTCAGCATATCGGCAAGGGCATTTCCGCCCTCCATGCCTCCCTGACCATAAAGCAGAACAGCGTCTATTCTGATTCTATCCAGTATGGAAAGATCAATCACGCCGCCGCAGTTGAGCACGAGTATCAGCTTTTTGTAGTACTGTGAGAGAATAGTTAGGCTTTCTTCCTCAATATCCGACAACAGGTAATCGCCCTTTTCCACCCTGCGGTCATATCCCTCACCCGCCTGACGCGATAGCACATAAATCGCTGTATCGGTCTTGTCGGTCAGCTCGTCGGGCAGAATCTGCGTACAGGCAGGAAACGGCATGGGATGCTCTCCGATATAGATAAACATCTGCATGGTTTGAAATACGTTATAATGCTTTATCTTTTCCTCAATTGTGTTCCTCCACGCAGCAATATCAGAATCGTATTTTGCCTTGAACCTGCCCATCCATAGAGAAGTCGGAAAAGAAAAGCCTGCGTTTTTCAGCCCCTCTTCTATGCTGACGCTGTGCCGCTCCCGAACATCTCCGCTGCCCGAGCCGCCCTTGACGGTCATGCGGCTGCCGGGACCATAAAGGGCGACTTTTCTCTCTGTAAGAGGAAGAGCACCGTCATTTTTAAGCAGCACAAAGCCCTCGGAGGCTGCCCTGCGAGCAACCGCCTTATGTTCTTTTTCTCTTGCGGACTCTTCGGGTGTATTTGCACCGAAAACCTGAAATTTCATTAACCGACACCTCTGTTTACTCAAGCGTGATCAATATTACGTCATTTGTGCGAAGTGTAACATTCAGCACGGATTTGCCGTTTTCGGAAGCAAACTCCTGTTCTTCCTCGCACAGTCTTGTTTCCCCCTTGATCGCCTCTACCTGCTGTCTGGTCAGATTATCGGGACTTCCCAATTTTATCCATTCAGCCTTGGGATTGCAGTGGGTATCATCAATTCGCTGCACAGTTACTTTTCCTGCTTCACAGTTGACCTCAACGGTAATATCATGGATCTCGTCTTTATAATAATCCTGGTCCTGTGCATAAATAAGAATCTGTGTTCTGTCACCATCCACAAAGGCCGCATATTCCACCGGCTCGTTGGTGCGCATAGGCATATTGAGCCGCTGTGGATACAACTGTGACAGCAGTTTGAATCCCCAGAAGTTAGGCTTTGGAATGCCGTCATTTGAGACGATGCCGAAGCTGCCAACAAAGGGGCGCGGCAGCATGAACTGCTCCTCGAAAAGGTCGGAACAGCACCAGAACATGTAACCCTCCAGAGAGTTGTTCAGATCCATGCAGCTTTTGACTGCAAATGCTGCGGAATACTTTTCATCGTGGACAGGAGAGCCGAACACCGCCATGGAATTCCATTCAGTGATAAACAGCGGTCTGTCGCCAACCTTCGCCTTTGCCTGGTCATCCATTCTGGCAAGGGTACCCTTATCCCAGCGAATGAAATCTTCCGGCAGAAAGAACATTCTGGTCATGGTTTCGCTGAGTGTACGATGGTGTTTTACGGCACCCATAGCCGCGGAAAACATCTGCCTAACATTTTTCAGATTGATGAAATTGCCAAAAGCATCACCGGGATAGTGATGGGTGGAAACGAAGTCACAGGGAACATTTCTTTTTTCACAGAACTCAAGGAATTCCTCCAGCCACAGGCAGGCGCTGGTGGATGGACCGCCCACGCGAAGGGTTGGAGATACTTCCTTGATAGCGCGCACCGTTGCTTCATAAAGCCGGAAATAATCCTTCTTGCTTCCGGCGAAGAAACAGCCGAGATCCGGCTCATTCCATACTTCAAAATACCAGCTTTCAACTTCCTCGGCACCATAGCGCTCCAGCAGAAAACGAATAAATTTCCTGATGTATTCTCCCCAGGCCTTGAGCGACTTTGGCATGGTGATGTTGGGATTATACCGCAGTCCAAGCTTTTTGCCCTTTGCCAGCGCAGACGGCATGAAGGATATCTCTACAAAAGGCTTTACTCCACAGGCGAGGAGATTGTCATAGACATGACCGACCTGACGGAAATTTATTTCTTCTATCTTATTCTTAAACGGAACAGCGCCGAACATCCGATAGTCACCCATGCGCTGATAGGTCAGCATATCATCGTCAAAAATGCCGTGACAGCGGATATATTTTATCCCCAGTTCATCATGCGCAAGCTTAATATGCTCGCAGACATCGGTTCGGTGGAGCTGATAGGCATGGTCGTTGCCCAGTCCCATCTGCCACGAAAAATCGGTCGGAATGGTTGGCATATTTCGGTCAATGTAGATTTTCATAATTTTCAATCTTCCTCAATCATGAAGGATATCGTGCTTTTATTGTGCGTATTCTCCGGCGCAGTCAAGGCAATGGTGACCGCACCGGAGATATTACGAAAATTCAGATTTTACTTTTTGCGGGCATTTTTCTTTGCCTGCTTTGCAAGATATTTCTCGTTTTCTCTGTCGAAATCAAGACCCTTCTTTTCGCATCTGGCGCGAAGGTCAGCGATTCGGTTAGCCTCACGCTCAGCTTCAGCCTTTTCCTGTGCGATGCGCTCCTGCTCCTCCGGCTCGATCCATTCTTCGCCTCGGGCAAGAACGGCTTCCTTCTTGCGGCGCAGCAGCTCGGCGTTGATTTCGGGCAGCTTCTTTTCTACATTCACAAAGGGCAGAAGAATAACCACCGCCAGAGCCAGCGCAGCATCAAACAGATAGAAAGCATGGGTCATAAACTGGGTGACCTCTGCGCTGGGAATGACACCTTCGACATCAACAAAGCCAAGACGAAGGATGTTTGCCTCATAACCACCAGCAAAGGGCGCATATATAAGCCACTGTATTGCGGTGATTACTGCAACACCCATCATGCCCTCGAGGCGCATGTGGGATTTATATTCTACACTGTCGTAAGCAAAGCACATAAGGGTTGCGAAGATATATGCGTTGGGCAGCCAGCCGATATTGCGCAGGAAGCCACCTACGAGAGCAGGAACAAGCTGATCGGGGAACAGCCAGCCCATGATGCTGCCGATGAGCACCAGAGCATAACCGGCAACAGTGATATTCTTTATGCCGACCTTCTTTGCCAGCGGATAGATGAGGAATGCGCCAATACCGAGAGGAATACCGGTTACCACCTGATAGATGGTGTACATCAGTGGATTCTCCGCACCGCCGAGCATGAACTTTATGTAGAAATACTGGACATTGCCGCCCTTGAAGTTATCAACAATACCGCTGATAGTGGCAAGGATTATCAGAATGACAAAATACTTATTCGAAAGCAGTGCCTTCATCTGATCTCTGAGAGAAATTTTCTCTTTTTCTTCGGAAAGTCTTTCTGCCTCAACGTCCTCGGTTATACGCTCACGGGTGTAGAAGTATTCGAGAAGCAGCAGAGGTATCGCGATGATCGACATTGCAACCATGAGAATGGGATAGCCGTTGATGTCCTTTTCGAGCCACATTGGCAGTACGACCATGCTGAATACCATGCCGATGACTATGCCGGAAAGCAGAGTCCACGACATTTTACGGATAAACTGAATGTGGGTCTTTTCCTTCGGGTCACGGGTGGTCAGGGAGCAGATGGTATCTCTGAACAGATAGAAATAGGACGAGCCAACGGTGTGGTAACAAATAAGCAGGAAGAAGAAATAATACCAGTATGCCTCGCCTAAAACATTGCCCGGGAAAAGGAAGATAAGCGCGCCGATGGCAATAGAGACAAAACCAAATATCAGATACCATGGACGCATACGCCCCTGACGGGATTCTGTACGCTGAATGAGCCAGCCGTTGAGCAGACCTGTCAGCATGGCAAGCACCTTGGCAACGGTCATGATAATTTCATACCAGCCGCCCATCTGCTTTATCATTTCCACATTGTCAACGCCGTACATAGCACCCGTCTGCTGGGTGAAGAATTTTTCAATAAGAGCAGCGATTGTGTTGACCACAAAGATAAGCCCAAGAGGACCTATCAGATGACCAAACACCCACTCCTTTGTCGAAACAGAGTTTGTCTTCGCCTTACTGTCCATGAATGATTTTGAAAACAGACCTTTGCTCCAAAAGCTCGTCTTTGTCTTTGCTGCCATTTTACTTTACCTCCAGTTCTATTTTCACAGACTCTGCGCCTGCAGTTTTTACTGTTACAATCGCTTTTCCAGAAACGTAACCCGAGCGGAGAACCGCCAGAGCTCTACCGCGGTAGGAATCGTGATAAGGCTTATCGAACAGCTCGTCAGTTTTGTAGAGCGCGCTGCCAAAACCTGCCAGAACCGCCGCACCCTCGACCTCTATCTCGACCCGCTGCTCGATATACGGCTTGAGATTACCGTTTATGTCGGTAAACTCTATCGGCAGATAGCACAGCGACTGTCCATCGGCCGCCAGCACGGTTTTATCCGGTCTGACGGTCAGTACCGTTTCTTCGCCGGCTGAAGTAAGGCTGTAAGCTGAAATCACACTGCCTTTTCTGTCAAGAGCCTCAGCGGTGAGCGTTCCGGGGTGGTAATGCACCTTGAACAGCGCCTTGTACTTGCTGATTCTCCTTGTACCTATTCTCTTGCCATTAAGCAAAAGCCTTACTTTGTACGCATCGGCATAGACCTCAACGGTGGCTTTCTGTCCCTCGAAGCCCTGCCAGCTCCAGCTGTCTATTGCGTCGGTAAACTGCCACGATCCCTTACTTGGCGATTCCTTTGCGTGATTGAGTGGACGCACAGCGATAAAAGGCTCTTTACGCAAGCCCCAAACCACACGTTCAAAACCAACAGAAGCAAGCGGCTTGCCTGTAATGTCAATCATTCCCTGATTTGCCAGCAGCGGCAGACCCTTATAGGAATGGTATGTCCAGCCCATGCAGGTCTCGCCAAGATAATCCCACGCCGACCAGACAAAGTCGCCAAACAGCTGCGGATATTTCCTGACCCGCTCCCAGTTGTATGGCAAATCTGAAGCCATGGTTTCTGATGCCGCCATAAGCCGATCGGGATATTTCTTTACGTCAATATCTATACGCGAAGAAGCGTAATTAAGCCCAAGCACATCAAGTCCGTCGGCGGCAGCTGTGCTGACCTTGTCTCCTCTTTTTCCCTTGCTCATAAAGAACATCAGACCGCCGAGTTTCTGTGTCATGGCATTAAAAAATGCTGAACCGCTCTTTTTCTCTCTGTAACTTTTTTTCTGCGGCAGCGGTTCAGGCTTGTACCTCCCTTTGTCGCGATATATTCCAATGCCCATGCTGGCGTATACGTTTATGAGCACATTTATGCCGGCGGTCACGGGTCTGGTACAGTCGAGACTGTGTACATGGTCGGTGAGCATTCTGCATACCTTGGCACCCTTTTCTGACACCGGCTCGGACACCTCATTTCCTATGGAGTACATGATAACGCTGGGGTGATTCCTTGCGGATTCAACCATGGCTGTCAAATCAGCTTTCCAGTCATCCCAGAACCATCTTGAATAATCATGATAAGTCTTTGGGATATACCAGCCGTCGAAGGTTTCGTTCATGACATACATTCCCACTTCATCGCAGACGTCAAGGGTTATCTGCGAAGCAGGGTGATGGGCGATGCGTACTGCGTTGAATCCACATTCTTTAAGTATGCTGATTCTGCGCTTTTCAGCATCATAGAATTCACACGCGCCCAGCACACCGTGGTCGTGGTGTATGCAGCCCCCGCGCAGCAGCACACGCCGGCCGTTGACGCACAGGCCATTCTTTGCATCCCACGACAGGCTGCGTATACCGAACTTCAGCCGCCTTTCATCTTTCTCCGTCTTTACAACGCAGGTATAAAGATAAGGCGATTCATCACTCCACAGCTTGGCGCCGGGCACTTCAATAATACCCGGCACTCCTGAGACAACAAGCCGATCTTCATCATATATTTCAACAATTATATCTGCTGGATCAGCAGCAACCGCTTCAACCTTTATCCTTGCAGGATTTATGCTGACTGTTTCAACATGAACGACGCTGATGTGTTCACGCTCGCGGATAAGAAGCTGTACAGGACGGTAAATTCCGCTGCCCGAATACCATCGGCAGTTTGGTTCAAGAGCATTGTCCACATGTACACAGACAGTGTTTTCGCCGCTGTGAACAGCATCGGAAATATCGACATCAAAAGGCGTATATCCATAGCGATGACTGCCAGCTTCATTGCCGTTGACTGTTACTCTGCAATTCTGATAGACACCCTCAAAATGTAGTATTATCGACTTTCCGATATCATCTTCGGCAATTTCAAATTGCTTTTCATATACGTATCTGCCGCCTGGGAAATAGCCTGAATTGACACCGTTGCGGCATTTTCCTTCACGCTGCTCTGTTATCATGGCATCGTGCGGCAGATTCACCGGTACGGGCGTACCGCCTTCCTTACGAAACACCCAGTTCCGGCAAAAGTCAATTATCATATCATCACCGTTCTTTCTCGTGGATTTGGTCATACAGCACATTTTATTCCACTTTAATAATCAAAGTATATACATAATCGCTTGCAATGTATTGCAAGAAAGTATATAATATTGTAAATTTGTACATAGGAGTAAAATTTATGAATAAATACGACTCATACTGCGAGATGTTCTATGCCGCTCACTATCTGCCCATCGCAATGTACGATGGGAATGGATTTGTCAGTGCATCAGGCTTTTACGACGAGGGGGATCCATATACCTTTGCCCTGCCAAAGCTGCTTGCAATGGGCAGTCCTGCGGTTTATGTTTCCTCAGACACAGGCTATTACGGTCTTGTCAGAAGCGGTGAAGGCAGCCGGTGCTTTGTGATAGGTCCGGCATACTCAACGCCGGTGACCGATGGATTCATCAGAACTTATATGAACAAAAACGCGATATCTCCTGACAGATACGGAGAAATCGCGTCTTTTCTGGGTGGTATCCCACAATATACATACAATCAGTTTCTGAACCTGCTGCTTTACCTTCACTACACTCTGACCAGTGAGCGGCTGAATATTACGCAGGCATTCGGCATAACGGATACCAGCTATCAGGAGATAATCGGGCAACAGCATTCAGAGAGTTTTTATCAGGCACGAGAGGGCGGCAGGCAGCACGGAACATACCATTTTGAACAGCAGATGCTCGACCTGATAAAGAATGGTGAGGTTGACAAGCTGAATCAATTTCTGCTGGCGGCGGCTAATACGCCAAACATACGAGAAGGAAAGCTCGCAGAAAACCCTCTCCGTCAGGCAAAGAACCTGTTCATCGGCCTTATAACAATGGTGGGCAAATTCGCCGCTATTCCGGGCGGAATGGACATCGAGCAGACCTATCAGCTCATTGACACATATATTCAGGAGTGCGAGAAACTGCAGACCGAAGATGCAGTCAAAGCGCTGCAATACAATATGCCCATAGACTTTGCCAAGCGTGTCGCACAGCAGAAGCTGCCGGAGGGGATATCGCCCGATGTACACAGATGCATGCAGTACATTGCAACACACATAAACGAACCTATCGGTGCTGCTGATGTTATAGCTTTTTCGGGAAAAAGCAGGGCATATCTTTTCGGAAAATTCCAGACGGAACTGGGAATGACCATTGCCGCCTACATAACCGACTGCCGACTTAGAGAAGCGAAATCATTGCTTCGTTATACTGACAAATCTCTCGGTGAGATCAGCAACTATCTGTGCTTTTCCAGCCAAAGTCATTTCCAGAATGTTTTCAAGAAGCATTTTGGCGTGACACCATTGGAGTATCGGAAGAAAAGGTAGAGAGTGATCAGATTAGCACAATCAAATGAAATCCACACCATAACCCCAACATTCAACTTGCAGAAAGCGCCTGAATAAAGAAAAAGCGGCACCAAGTCATTATGGGCACGAGGTCTCTCGAGCACCACCGATTTTCCACTCTGCCGCCAACGATTTCATCGATTTTATCCTTGTAAACAAAAACTGGCTGTCTGTTAATAAAGACCAAATAAGGACCAACTCAACAAATCGACTCATACAAACGGCTTCACAACGCCATTTATCACACAGCACAATTATCTCTTCCGGAGATGATGAGCGCATTTTCTCTCCGAAAGCCTATGTTTATCTCATGTAGTCTTTAGTATTCCCCGGCAATCTATCGTTTTGTGAATCGATTTTAACAAGAATAAAGACCAAATAAAGACCAAAACCACAGCATCAGTCGCTTTTTAGCGCACAAAAAGCCCACAACCATGCGGATGTGGGCTCTGGTAAGCGATAATGAAATTATCTCTTTGAGAATCTGTTGCGGCGTTAATAAAACATGCCTGCGGCATGTTTTTAGCTGCGACCGCAGCGGCTGTGCCGCGAGAATGAACCACCGTTCGCAAAAAGCCCTGCACCTTTGCAGATGCAGGACTTTGTATGCAGTATAGTGAAAACTATCTCTTTGAGAATCTGTCGCGGCGTTAATAAAACATGCCTGCGGCATGTTTTTAGCTGCGACCGCAGCGGCTGTGCCGCGAGGATGAACCACAGTTCGCAAAAAAAGCCCTGCACCTTTGCAGATGCAGGACTTTGTATGCAGTATAGTGAAAACTATCTCTTGGAGTGATAATTCTCTCATTTCGTATCTTTTCACAATGTCCCCAAAGTTGTTGTATCATGCGAACTGCACCGCTTTATTTTATAATAAGATTTCGTAAAAATCAATAACTTATTGTAACTTTGGACATCAAATAGTCATCAATGGACATCAAGCATTAAGCTTTAATGATACAAGCTCTGCAACCTTAGCTTTTGAGCTTGCAAGCACATCAGCGTATATATTTGCTGTTGTTCCTACATCTGAATGACCTAATAACTCAGATACAATTTTGAGGTCTACCCCACTATTGATAAGCAATGTTGCATTGCAGTGTCTGAGGCTATGAAGTGATATATAGCTGAAATCAGTATCTGCAATAAATCTTTTGAAAGTGGTATTTAGATAACATCTGTCAACA
>JAZUPA010000125.1:0-7970 GCA_045604945.1 Acutalibacteraceae bacterium | reverse complement strand
TCCGTTTGAATCCGCATAGTTTCTGTCGGCACCTTCTGCGATCAGGAATCTGACTATCTCCGTTTCACCGAACCAAGCAGCATTGAGCATAGTTTCATTCAGGCACTCCGATTTATTGTCGCCGAGGTATTTAATAAGCTCCTTGAGCACTTCGATCCTGTTTTTATCAAGATTTGTATTTCTGCCGTAAACAGTGTGAACCATCAGCTCTTTTATCCCCGTTAGAACATCAATGTGCTCAAGCACATATTTTAAAATAACAGTCATGCCGTTGTTGCAGCATGGTATCAGAAGCTTATTCCACTCTTCCTGCGTCAGAGGTGCTTTTTTGTTTGTTTTTCTATGTGGGCAATCACTTCTTCATCGGTCTGATTTTTGGGGCGTTTACCGATGTAGATTTGAATATCTCTGAGTTCCTTTTCGGTCATTTATTTAAGCATCTCCAATCGTCTGCTTTCTCTCCCACAGTCACTTCGTGACAGCTCATGTTTGCATCATCAGAGGTAGCCTTTAAATATCACATAGTTTCCAAATCAAGCCAAGCTGTTTCCTCAAAATCACACTTCAGACACGAAAGTGATATTGTGATCCAGTCAAATCCATCTACCCAATCATCAGCAGAAAACGAATCGTCATTTGATACACATTCGTCTATAAAATCCTGTTTTCCCTGCGACGATATGCGGACTGTTATACCAAAAACGTCCTCGTTGCATTTTGGACAGATGAATTTTTGTAATTCTTCTGCTCTGTCAAGAAAATCGTCATGACAAACAAAGCCTTCCCAGCCGTGTTTTCCACTGTCAAACAACAGTATTTCTTTTCCGCACTGCTTACAGATCAACTTTACAAAACAACGTCCATTACTTTCCCAAATCTCAAATTTTTCGCACCCACAGGAACAATGAATGGTTCCAGTGACCTCGAACTCACTGTTTTTATTGCCTACAGGAGTCAAAAATAGCTGTAAATGTGTCGGAATAGGTAAGTTCATATAAACACCGCCTTGTCAGCTTTTCTTTATTTTATCCCAATATGCCTTGGCTGCTTGTTCGCTTTTGTTCGCACCGTAGGCATAGTATTTTCTGTTTTTCAGTATATCAGGCAGGTACTGCTGGGCTACCCATGAATCGGGGAATGCATGGGGGTACTGATACCCGATACCGTGTCCCAGTTTCGCCGAGCCTGCATAGTGGGTATCCTGCAGATTTGAAGGTATCTCGCCCATGTTGCCCTCGCGGATATCTGCAATGGCGGCATCAACCGCATTGATTGCGGAATTTGATTTAGGGCTGGTTGCAACCAGAATCACCGCGTTGGCAAGGGGTATCCTCGCTTCCGGCATGCCCACCATCAGCGCCGCATCTATGCAGGATTTTACAATGGGGATTATCTGGGGATAGGCAAGTCCTACATCCTCGCAGGCTGTTACCATCAGGCGTCTGCAGGCGGACTGCATATCGTCTGCTTCCAGAAGCCGTGCAAGATAATGCACCGCCGCATCGGGGTCAGAGCCCCTCATGGACTTCTGAAATGCAGAGAGTATGTCGTAATGTGCATCTCCCTCGCGGTCGTAGCGCATGGCACTGCGCTGGGAAAGCTGCTTTGCCCTCTGCAGGGTAACTCTGCGCACTCCGTCAGTGCCAAGAGCACTGCTCATTACGCACAGTTCAACGGCATTGATGGATTTTCTCACATCTCCGCCGCAGGAGGAGGCTATCTTCTCGATAACTCCGTCCTCAATTTCTATCGTCTCTCTGCGCTCTTCCCTAAGGAAGTCAAAAGCACGTTTCACCGCAGGGACTAAGTCCGCTGCGGTGACAGGCTTGAATTCAAATACGGTGCTTCGGCTGAGTATGGCACCGTACACATAAAAATACGGGTTTTCTGTGGTGGAAGCGATAAGGGTTATCTTACCGTTTTCAATATACTCAAGCAGCGTCTGCTGCTGCTTTTTGTTGAAATACTGTATCTCGTCAAGATACAGAAGAATTCCGTTGGGGGTCATGAGTGTGTCAAGCTCGTCAAACACAGCCTTGTTGTCCTTTGTCGAGGCTGTGGTGCCGTTGAGCTTGTGAAGTCTGCGGTTGGTCTTTTCCGCTATTATGGATGCAAGGGTGGTCTTTCCGATTCCGGGAGGTCCGTAAAAAACCATATTGGGGATCTCGCCGCTTTCGATAATGGCGCGGAGAACTCCGTTTTCACCCAGCAGATGACGCTGACCCACAACGTCATCAACTGTCTTCGGGCGCAGACGGTCAGCAAGAGGGGCTGCCATTACTGAGTCCTCCCCATTACGCGGTCGATTCCGCGCTGGATGGCAATATCCCAGAAACCCCAGTCATGACCTGCTCCTGCCTGCTCGAAGGTGTAGTCAACCCTGTTCTGGTCGAACACGTCCTTGAGTCTCAGATTCTGGTCAAAATAGCGGTCATTCTTGCCGCAGGCAATATAGAACTTCGGGCAGATATTTACGAAATTGCGGTTATCCGCTACAAGGCGGTAAACGTCAAGAGATTTCGGTACTGTCAGCTTTTCCCCCAGTATTCCGCGCCAAAGCGGCTCGTCGCCGTTCTGGCAGTCCTCAAGTATCTGCTGCTCGATATCACACATCGCACCGATTGCGATGCAGCCTGCAAAACGCTCGCTGCGAAGCAGCGCACAGCGCAGTGCGCCATAGCCGCCCATTGAAACGCCGCCCACAAAGGTGTCCTCTCTTCTGAAGGACAGGCGGAACATATCGTTCATGAGCTTTGGCAGCTCATCGGAAACGAAGTCGAAATAATTCTTTCCGTTTGCCATGTTGATATAGCTGCTCAGTCCTGCATCGGGCATTACAACAGCCAGACCGCGGGACAGGGCATAGCGCTCGATATTGCTTCTGTAGAGCCATGTGTGGGCATCGTCGGTCTTGCCGTGGAGCAGATAAAGGACAGGAAAACCGTTCTGGGGTGCCTTTTTCTGGTCATGGGGCAGTATTGCGGTGAAGGACACATGTCTGCCGAGCTCTGCCGACAGAACACTTCCGCTGATTACTGACATGGTATTTCACTCCGTAGTTTAGAAATTACTGATAAAGGGGATATTTCTCAAGAAGCTTTGTTACCTTCTCGCGGATTTCGTCTGCCTTGTTGTCGAAGTCGCGGATTGCCATGGTGATGCAGTCTGCGATGACCTCCATATCCTCTTCCTTGAGGCCTCTGGTAGTGACAGCAGGAGTACCGATTCTGATACCGCTGGTGATGAAGGGGCTGAGGGGCTCGTTGGGGATTGCGTTCTTGTTGACGGTGATGTAAACCTCGTCAAGGTTGTGCTCAAGCTGCTTGCCGGTGATGCCCTCTTCTCTCAGGTCGAGGAGGATGAGGTGGTTGTCGGTGCCGCCGGAAACCATCTTGACGCCGTTCTTTTCAAATGCCTTTGCCATTGCAGCAGCATTCTTTACGATCTGCTCGCCGTATGCCTTGAACTCGGGCTTGAGAGCCTCGCCGAAGCATACTGCCTTTGCAGCGATGATGTGCATGAGGGGACCGCCCTGGGTGCCGGGGAACATTGCCTTATCGATTGCCTTTGCATACTGCTCACGGCAGAGAATCATACCGCCTCTGGGACCGCGGAGGGTCTTGTGGGTGGTGGTGGTTACTATGTCAGCATAAGGAACGGGGCTCTGATGTACACCTGCAGCTACAAGGCCTGCGATATGAGCCATATCTACCATGAAGATTGCATCGTACTTCTTTGCAATCTGAGAAATGCGCTCAAAGTCGATTGCTCTGGGATATGCGGATGCGCCTGCAACGATGAGCTTGGGCTTGTGCTCTGCAGCAAGTCTCTCAAGCTCCTCATAGTCGATTCTGCCGGTCTCTGCGTCAACGCCGTAGGGTACGAAATTATAATACTTACCGGACATATTTACGGGAGAACCGTGGGTGAGGTGTCCGCCCTCTGCAAGGCTCATGCCGAGAACTGTGTCGCCGGGCTGGAGCAGTGCGAAATAAACACCCAGGTTAGCCTGTGCGCCGGAGTGAGGCTGAACGTTTGCATGCTCTGCGCCGAAAAGCTCGCATGCTCTCTTTCTTGCGATTTCTTCAACAATGTCAACGCACTGGCAGCCGCCGTAGTAACGCTTGCCGGGATAGCCCTCTGCATACTTGTTGGTCAGAACGCTGCCCATTGCTGCCATTACAGCGGGGGTAACGATATTCTCGGAAGCGATAAGCTCGAGATTTCTTCTCTGACGTGCAAGCTCCTGCTGCATGCCTTCTGCTACCTCTGCGTCATAGGCAGAGATAAAGCCGATAGAGTCGATCATGTCCTTGTACATTTTTTACCAGTCCCTTTCTTGTGCTTCTTTGTTTTTCAAGCATATTAAAATTATTTTAGCATATATATGTATATATTTCAATAAACAAACTGTGAAAGGATATTGCCGCTTCACGCACAATATTTGTCCGTTTCAGCAATACACCTGTCCGTTCTACGAAAGCATAGCCTGCTTTGCCGCTGACATATAGGAGGAGTGTACCGCTGTTGCGGTCACGCAGTAAACCTGCTTTGCGCCTGCCTCCTTCAGCGCTCTTGCACATTCGCTGAGTGTGCTGCCCGTTGTGGATACGTCGTCGCACAGCAGCACCGTCATTCCTGCTACCGAATCAGGTCTGCTTACCCTGTATGCGCCGTCGATATTTACCTTTCGGTCGCTGCGGTTGAGGGTGTGCTGCTTCTTTGTCTGTCGGATTTTGCTCAGAACATTTGTGGAATACCTCAGTCCGAGTATCTTTGCAACGCTTCTTCCCAGCAGAGCCGCATGATTATAGCCTCGCTCCTGAAGGTCGGAGGGGTACATCGGCACGCAGGTAACCACGTCAAAATCGACCCGCTTGTATTCCTGACTGACCATCAGCGCCATTCTTCTGGCGAAAAATTCCGCAGTCTCTGTGGAGTTGTTGTATTTCAGCCGCTTGATGCCGCTTCGTGCTGACCTTGTATACACAAAAGGCGAAATGCAGCGGTCATAATAGAATCTGCCGTATTCGCAGACGCACTGGAACATCTCTCTGCCGCAGCGGCGGCATATCGGTGTGCGCACTGTTACAAGAGTATCGGAACAAACGCCGCATATTCTTTCGTTTGCGGAAATTATCTTGCCGCAAAGCGGGCATTTGCGCGGCAGAATCTGCTGAATCACCGCATTTTTTATATTGTCAAATATTCCCATTTTATTCCTCCGTTATGTGAGGTCAAAGTCCTGAGATACCTTTTTATCCTCAAGAAATACCCGCAGTGCCGTGAAGCGTCCGCTCTCGCGTACATTCTTCACCATCTGCTCTATAACGTATCTCTCACCTACAAGAATAAGTATCTTTTTCGCTCTTGTTACGGCTGTGTACAGAAGATTCCTGTAATAAAGCTGCTTTGCTCCGGGCATCATCGGAATTATTACCGCCTCAAATTCACTGCCCTGGCTTTTGTGGACCGTCATTGCGTATGCATGTTCTATATCCTGTGCCATTTCGAGATTATATGTCGCCACTCTGTCTTCAAAGCGGATGCGTAAGTATTCATCAGCGCGGTTGATTTCTTCAATCATTCCCACGTCTCCGTTGAAAACCCCCTTGCCTTCGCTGGCATCGGGTCGGTACCATTCAACGTCATAGTTGTTCTTTACCTGCATCACCTTATCGCCTTCGCGGTAGGTTATGGAGTTAATCTTTATCTCCCTGCGTTTTTCGTGCTTTGGATTGAAGCGTTCATGCAGGCAGCGGTTCAGCTCATGCACTCCGCAAACTCCTTTTTTGCCCGGGCACAGCACCTGAATCTCCTTCAGAGGGTCAAAGCCGTATGCCGCAGGAAGTCTGCGGTAGCAGAGATCCACAACCGTTGCATTTACGGTATTTTCATTGCTCGACTCGATGAAGAAGAAGTCGCTGTCCTTAAGTCCCAGCTCAGGCATTTCTCCTCGCACGATTTTATGGGCAGAGCGCACTATGGCACTCTCCTGCGCCTGACGGAACACCTCTGTCAGCTGTGCAACAGGCAGGCAGCCCGATGCTATCAGGTCTGCCATTACGCTGCCTGCTCCAACACTTGGCAGCTGGTCACTGTCGCCTACCAGAATAAGGCGGCATTTTATATTTATTGCACGGAGCAGGCTTTCAAAAAGCTGGACATCCAGCATGGAAACCTCGTCGATTATAAGCGCGTCGCAGTCAAGCTGATTCTTCTCATTGCGCTTGAATACAGGGCGGTTGTTCTCGCTCCACTCAACCTCAAGCAGGCGGTGTATTGTCTTTGCTTCTCGCCCTGTGATCTCGGTTATTCTCTTTGCCGCCCGTCCTGTGGGGGCTGCTATTGATACTATCTGACCTGACGCTTCAAGCGTTTCTATTATCGCATTGAGAACTGTGGTTTTTCCCGTGCCGGGTCCCCCTGTAAGGACAAGAGCGCCCCTCTCCATGGCGGCATCTATCGCCGCTCGCTGCTGCTCATTGTAGGTCATTCCCGAAAGCGCCTCGCACAGGGCAACCTGCTGCTGATATCCGCGAATCGGAGAGGGCGGATATTTTGACAGATACATAAGGTGGGATGCGCAGTAAATCTCCGCTGCATACATCTCCGGCAGGAAGATAAACCTGCGGTCATCAAGAGTATCGGAGGCAAGCTCGCGCTCCTCAACCGCCGTTTCTATGTATTGCTCCACAAGCTCCTGCTCTACCCCAAGCAGCTTTGCTGCCACGGGACAGAGCCTGTCATAAGGCAGGCAGGTGTGACCGTTGCCTGAATTGTGCAGCAGGACATAATTTATGCCTGCAAGAACACGGAATTCATCGGTGCGGGGATATTCCATCTGCTTTGCCATGAAGTCCACCCGCGGGAAATCTATGCCGAGATCAGAAGAGCAAAGCAGATAGGGCGTTGCCTTTATCAGATCAAGGGCTGATGAGCCCCACTTTTTCCATACTGCTATCGCTTCGGTGGGCATGAGTCCCATCCTTGTCAGCTCAACCATAGCCTCCCGAAGTCCTCGCTGAGAGGCAAAGGAGGCGCTTATATCGTGAGCCTTGTTCTTGCTTATTCCCTTTATCTGAGCCAGTCTGTCAGGGTCGTTTTCTATAACGTCAAAGGTGGCATCTCCAAAGGCTTCAACTATCTTTGATGCGGTTACAGGTCCTATTCCCTTCACTGCACCCGAAGAAAGATAACGCAGTATTGCCGATGCAGTTGCCGGAAGATACCTTTCGCAGGTTTCCGCCTTGAACTGCTCTCCGTAGGTTGCATGGCTCTGCCATGTGCCTGCAAGTATCAGCCGCTCTCCTTCAAACACCTCGGGCATGACGCCCACCACCGTATAAAGGTATCCGTTTGAGGAAAGCTCCAATACAGTAAAGCAGGTGTCTTCTTTTCTGACTGTCACATTTTCTACCGTTCCTTCAAGCAATTCAAGCTCTCGCTCGTTATCCTGCTTCACCTGCCTTACCCCCTTTTCTGAAATTCAGCAATTTAAATTATTATAGCATAATATTTGACCTGTGGGTATAGAAATATCAAAAATATCTTTCTGAAAATTTATATTCAATGACAAAAGAGGGACCGAAAAAATCGGTCCCTCTGTGTTTTTACTTTCTGTTCTTGATTTCGTCAACGATCATTGCGACAAAGTCGTCTGCTGCCATTACCTCGGTAGCCTGACCGTCACGGCGGCGGACTGCAACAGTGCCGTCTGCCTGCTCCTTATCGCCGAGAACCAGCATATAAGGAATCTTCTTCATCTGTGCTTCGCGTACCTTGTAGCCTGTCTTTTCCTGTCTCTTATCGCTCTCAACACGGACGCCTGCTGCCTTAAGCTTTGCCATGATTTCGTCGGTGTACTCGTTGTTTCTGTCGGTGATGGGCAGAAGCTTGACCTGTACGGGAGAGAGCCATGCGGGGAACTTGCCTGCAAAGTGCTCGATAAGAATACCGATGAATCTCTC
>JAZUPA010000124.1:0-15921 GCA_045604945.1 Acutalibacteraceae bacterium | reverse complement strand
AAAGCTGTCGCCCAAAGCAATTATCTTGCTTTCCTCGGCAAACTCAAGACCTGTCGCAGGCACACGCACAGTAACAGTACAGGAGGCGGAAACGCTGCCGCAGGAGGCTGTTATCATACAGGTGCCGCCTGCTTCTGCAGTGACAACGCCCTTCGAAACAGAAGCAACAGAGCTGTCGCTGGAGCTCCATTTTACGGTGTCGTTGCTGTAGAAGGGAGTAATTTCAGCGGTAAGCTCGGCGGTCATGCCGACCTCACCGAAATAAAGGGAATCGGTATTAAGGGTGATTGCAGTGGAGGGTACATCATAAACGCTCATTATGGCGTCAACAATTCCCTGCTGGGAAATCTTGTTGGTGGAGCGGTTGAACACTGCCATGCCGTAGTCGCCGTTCCATGCATTGTCCCACAGAACAGGTACGCAGCCGTACTGCTTTGCGTAGGTGCAGAGCATCTTTGCGTAATGTGCGCGGTAGGCGGCATTGTCCTTGTCGACCGAGCCGTACTCACCGATAACAACGGGATAACCCTTGGAAACGAAGGCATCGTAGCACTTCTTTATCTGACCCTTCATGTAGCTTTCGCCGCCCCATGAAGCGGTGAGAGAGCTGCCGGATGCGATGCTGCCCCACTGGGTAACTATCATATCCTCCCGCAGAGCAAATTCCCACGGGTCGTAGTAGTGTACGCTTATCATGATACGATTCTCTGCAACGGAGGAATCGCGGTAGCTGTCGGAGGGGATGGAGAAGCCGTAATTTCCGACAGTGTAGTCGATGTTTGTATTCCAGCCGGGAACAAGAAGCCAGCGCTTTGCATTGTTGCCCCCTGTCTGGCGGACGGTGTCGACAAACACCTGATTGAGGGCGTTGAGATTTGCGTAGCTGGCGGCAGGGGGATTGCTGTAGGTGCCGTCAAAAACCTCGTTCATGGATTCGAAGATAAGGTGCTCATCGTAATCCTTGAATTTGGCTGCAATCTGCTCCCATACCTTTGAGAACTTTGCCCTGATGGTCTCCTGGTCTGCTCCGTCCATGAGCAGCCAGCCGCCGGTGACGGTGTGGTATCCGTCGCCGTGGATATTGATGATGGCATAAAGGTCAGCATCAATGGCATAGTCAACAACCTCGCCGATTCTCTTCAGCCATGAGCTGTTGATGGTATAATCGGGAGCGGAGCCTATATAGCTGAGATAGGAGCAGGGAATGCGGACAGTCCTGAAGCCTGCGTCCGCAACAGCCTGCAGAAGTGCGGCGGTGATTTTTGTGCTGCACCATGCGGTTTCGCTGGGGGTGCCGTTGTAGTTACCCTCCAGCTGATTTCCCAGATTCCAGCCTGCGCCCATATCAAGAACTATTTCGCTCTGTGAAAGATCGTCAAAAACATCTCTGTCGGCTGCCGCAGCGCGGATGCCCTCAAAGAGACCGTTGACTGTTACACTTGCGGCGAGAAGAACGACCACAAGCAGTGAGGCGATAATTTTACGCAGCATAAGTACACTCCGTTCATTTTAGATATTTCAATTATACAACATAGTTTTGAAATAAACAACTGTTATTGCAAAAACTCACTGTAATATCGCAAAAAGCCGCCCGAAGGCGGCTTTTCTGCTTATTTCTTAGCTTTTGTGATAACCCTGATTTTACCTGCAATCAGCAGTCGGCTGATTATGAAGTAGCATATCATGTTCAGCAGCATTGCCACCGCCCAGGAGGAGGGGTATACCGCATAGAGGGAAGTAAGGGTCGGGATTGCTGCAAATATAGTGTAGATATAGATGATTCTGAAAACGCACACGCCAAGCAGAGAGCTTATCATGGGCAGGAAGGAGCGTCCCATTCCGCGCAGGCAGCCTGCGAATACATTCATCAGAGCAAAGATCCAGTAGGTAAGACCTACGAGCCTTGTGCGGTTTATGCCGCTTTCTATGACATCGGGGGAGGGGTTGTATATGCTGATGAGCTTATCTCCGAAGAGGAACAGCAGAGAGCCGAGAATCAGCGAGATGGAGACTGCAAGAACAGCGCAGATGGCGCATACGCGGCGGACCCTTTTGTATTTTCCTGCACCCACATTCTGACCGACAAAGTTTACCGATGTATCCGCAACCGCGGAAACAGCCACATTCATAAAGCCTTCTATATTGACCGCAGCGGTGTTTGCTGCCATGGTTGCAGCGCCGAAGGAGTTGATATTTGACTGGATGAGGACGTTTGAGAAGGAGAAAAGGGCATTCTGCAGGCCCATGGGAAGTCCGACCTTTATCATCATCACAAGCTTTTTGCCGTGGATGCGAAGCTTTGAGGGCATAAGGCGGATGCTGCTGTCGGAGTGCAGCAGGCAGAGCATGACAAGCAGTGCGGACAGTGCCTGAGATACAACCGTTGCAATAGCGACGCCTGCAACATCCATTCCGAAGACGATTACAAGAATAGCGTTGAGTGCCACATTAAGGATGCCCGAAACGGTGAGGAAATATAGCGGTCTCTTGGTATCGCCCACAGCGCGAAGGGTGGAGGCGCCGAAATTATAGAAGGTGGTAAAGGGCATACCGAGGAAATAGATGCGTATGTAAAGAAGCGACTTGTCTATGACTTCTGCCGGGGTACCCATGGCGACCAGCAGAGGCTCGGCGGCAATCTGACCCATTATGCAGACCGCCAGACCTGTGATAATGCTCACAAGAGCCGAGGTGTGGACAGTCCTGCTGACCTCGTTGTCATCTCCTGCGCCCTTGAACTGGGCGATAATTATACTGCCGCCCAGAAAGAAGCCTATGAAGAGGTTGGTTACCAGATGAATGATTGATGAGGTGGAGCCGACCGCAGCCAGTGCATTCTGACCGTCCTCGGCAAATCTTCCGACAATGATGGAGTCTGCGGCGTTGTAAAGCAGCTGCAGAACATTGGAAATAATAACGGGAAAGGCAAAACGGAGCATCTTTCCGAGAAGAGGACCGCTTGTCATATCTATTTCATGACGCCTGGACATAATGACCTCCCTGAAATATTTATTGATAACGCATTGAATTATATCAGAGCATATATGAATACAAAAGTCACAAAACGGACTGCTGACAGGATAAAGCGGTCACTCCTGCACTATCAGTCCGTAATGGGCGACATCTCTGTAGATGCCGTTCTTTTTTATTTCGTCCCTGAAAACACCTTCAAAGACAAATCCGCATTTTTCAAGAACCCTTCGCGATGGGATATTATCCGCAAAGCAGGAGGCAGACAGGCGGTGAAGCGAGAATTTTTCCGCAGCGGCGGAGATGAAATTCCCCAGCGCAAGGGAGGCAAAGCCCCTGCCGCGGTATTCACGGGCGATAATATAGTCAACAGCAGCCCTGTCGCAGGCTCTGTTCACGGCGTTTATGCCGACAAGCCCCGCCAGTCTGCCCTCGTATTCAATTCCCAGCTGCCAGCCTGTGCCGTTTTTCTCCCAGTTCTGCCTTGTAAGGATTATCGTCCTGGCGATGTCGATGGTGGGCGCGGGAGGAAATCCGACGGTCATATTCTGCACTTCTTCGTCGGAGATTATTTCAAGCAGCGCAGCGGCATCTGATTCTTCGAGGGGGCGCAGCAGCAGCTCGGAAGTGCGTATCACCATTTGCAGTCAACCCTTTCCGCCTGTCCCGGGATGCCGTTCAGAACAAGTCTGTAAACCTCACCGCTTTCACTGCGGAGCATCACCGTGCCGAAATATCTGCAGAAAACCCTGTGACGGCGCATTTTTGAGAAAAGTGCGCAACTGAGTGCGCAGTCCTCAGTATGGAAAGGTACAAGGCGGAGATTGATATCCCCGTCCTCGCCTATAAGGGTCCAGGGCTCTTTCAGGGAATCGTCGGGTACTGTTATATGAAGCTCACCTGTCTTGAAAACCTCACCTTTATAGAAAAAGGCGTTTCCGCCGCACTCGCTGCGGTCGCCGAAGCCCTCCTCAAGATTGAAGCCGAAGCGCTCCCCTTCATAGAGGGTGCTTGCAGAGCAGCGAAGCCATTTTGAAGAAGAAGGAAGCACACCCCTGCTCCAATGATAAAAGCCGAAGGTGTTGCTGCTTTCAAAATGGGTCTCGATGCCGCTGTAGCGCACTGTGGCAGAAACAGGCAGGCAGCCGATAGTGTGGGTATAGCAGAATTCACTTCTGTTTTTAAAGGGCAGAACAACAGAAAGACTGTCCTCATGGGGGAGGGTGAACACCGCAGAAATATAAAGCTCCCGCACATCGTCAAAATTCGGGATCCGCACAGTGAGCCTGCGCTCATTCTGACCGAGGGATACATTCAGCGAGGCCTTCTTCGAGCGGTACACTATATCCCCGAAGGTGCTTGAGGAGGGCATTTCAAACCCTCCTACGGTAAAAAGCTCGGAGGAATGAAAGGTGACGCTGCGCTTTTTCAGAAGGTCTGACGCAGTGACGGAAAAGATACCCGCAATGCTGTTGTCTGCAAGAGAAATACTGTACTGCCATCTGTCATCACCGAAAAAGTAGCTGTCCCACTCCTTTATCCGCAGGAGGTTGATGCTCTGTATATCGGTGCGGTCATATTCGCTCATGAGCTGGGTGCTCCAGCCCCAATGAGACAGAAATCCTTTTTCATCAAGAAGTCTGCCTTTTTCGGTTATTCTCTTCTGCTGAGAATATGCCATAAATATCATAGCCTTTCGCTTGCATCTGATAATTTATTTTACCACAGAATCGACATTAAGACCATGAATTTTACTTTTTTTCAAAAAAATTATATTTTCCTCTTGACAATAGTGTGTGGCGCACAGTATAATGCGTACAACGATAACGTGAACGGAGGGATATTGTGAATACCGATGAGATAGTATCCGGTCTGATACTGGAGCTGCGGAGAGGCACTCTGATACTGCTGGTGCTGAGCCGACTTGAGAAACCGACCTACGGCTACAGTCTGGTCAGCGAGCTGGAAAAGGGAGGAATCCCGGTGGAAGCCAACACCCTGTATCCCCTTATGCGCAGGCTTGAGAGCCAGGGGCTTCTCAGGAGCGAATGGGAAACAGGGGGCAGCAAGCCGAGAAAGTATTATGTCCTGACAGAGGACGGCAAAGAGGTATTGGAAAGAATGAAGAAGCACTGGAATGCTTTTTCGGAAAATGTAAAAAGTTTATTGGAGGGTACAGAAAATGACTAACGAAGAACTGATAAAGAGATATGTGTATGCGGTAACAGAATTTCTCCCCAAAAAGAACCGCGAAGAGGTATCGAAGGAGCTTACAGCAAACATCGACGAGATGCTGGAAGCAAGATGCGGCGATGTGCTGCCCACCGAGCAGGATGTAAAGGTTGTCCTTGCGGAGCTCGGAAATCCCGATGAGCTTGCACAGAAGTACGACAGCGACCCTGTAGGACATCTTATCGGGGGCGTTTACTACACAAAGTACAAGATGATTCTGAAGTATGTGCTTATTGCCACTGTGCTGGGAATGTCCCTTGCCTCGGCGCTGGGTCTGATATTTGAAAACGACGGAAAGTCCCTGGCAGAGGGCTTCGGAGAATGGATCGGCAACATTATCAGCACAGTATATGCTGCATTTACGTTTGTTACCGTTGCCTTTGCGATCCTTGAGCGTAAGAAGGTCAATGTGGGCAGCACCTCCATCGACAGCCTGCCTGCTGTTCCTGAGAAGAAGGAAAAGATCAAGGTTTCCGACAGCATTGTCAACATCGTGCTTACAGTGTTCTTCACTGCGCTGGTTTTGTGGTTCGGCGGCGCGATAATGATCGGCACCGTGGGCAGCGAAACAGATTTCAGAACAATTCCGCTGTTCAATGTTGACGCAGTGCGCGCTGCATGGCTGCCGCTTGTACTGTGCGCACTCTCCACAGTGGTGCGTGAGACGGTCAAGATCTTTGCAGGACGTTACGATTTCAGAGTTATGATAACAACCATAATAACCTCCGTGATCAACATCTTCTGCTCTGCAGTCTTCCTCTTCGGCTCAAATGTTTTCAACACCGATGGGCTCATGGAGCTTGCAACTTCCGTACCTGCCGATGCACAGCAGGTGCTGATGCCGCTCTTCAAAAACCTCGGCATGGTGATTTTTGTGATATGCATAGTCTTTGGCGGTGTGCTTGATATAGTTACAAGCACAGTCCGTGCGCTGAGAAACAAGGCTGAATAAAGCAAAAAATGCTTCCCCGACGGGGAAGCATTTTTCTTTATTCGGTCACCGAATCGTAAATTTCGGGGTGCGCCTCGCAGAGATTCTCAAGGAAAAGCAGCGCAGTTTCATAGGATTCAACCAGGTCCTTGTCCTTTTTGTGCTTGTCGGTCATGTGCAGCAGACATATGCCAAGCCGCGGTGAGGAGCCTGCATCGATCATTGTGTTGAGATAGTCATTCCATGTTATCTCGATCCACTTTGGGGCGCCGTTATAGGAATCGAAGAATTCCTCACCGTAGCCGTCGATCATCATTTCGTAAAGGAAGTCATCCACGATCCAGATCATGGTCTCAGGCTCGCCGTTGAGGTGGTAATAAACCTTGCCGTAGAACATTGCAGCGGCGTAATCGTTGGTTGCGGTAAGGTCAAATTTCAGGCTGTAGGCGGAAAGCTCGCCGTTTTTGTCCCAGTCGTCGCAGTAAACTTCAAGGTCGCGGTTGACCTCATCCTGAATGGTTGAGGGGAAGTCGGTATAGCTGACGTACATGGAAAAGGTAATGTCATGCTGACCGGGGATGGCAGTGATAATGACGTATGCTGCGACAAAAATAAAAGCAGCGGCAATCAGAATCAGGGTCTTGTTGCGGTACCAGAAATTTTCAAGCCACTTGATGGGACCCATTTTGGGAGGAACATACTCCTCGATATTGGATTTACGGGCGTTTATCTCAGCGATAACACTTTTTTCAAGCTCATCGCCGTCAGGACCGAGGTCATCGTCATCGATGGTAATGATAACGCCCTCCGCCTCTTCAGGGACAGGGATATTCTCTTCGGTGTTTTCGGGAGCGGGAATATTTTCATTCATGAGGGAGCCTCCTTGGGGTTTTATAAATCAAATATACCATACAAGTGGGAAAAGTCAATGAAAAGCAGCGCAATGATGTGTGAACAATCACATATCACTGCGCCGGATTTATATGGTTTACTGCCTTCTGTCAGCAACGGAATCCCGCTGAACGATTCTGCCGTGGGAGAGATATTTCCCCGGGAATACGATGTTTCCGTCGAGCATGTACAGAAGCGCCGTTACAGCACTGTCGCTCATTTTGCGTGTGTCCACGCGGCAGGTGGTGAGCTTCGGGTCGCAGGAGAGGGCGAAGGCTGAATCATCATAGCCGACTACCGATACGTCCTCGGGAACGCGAAGCCCCATGCTGCGAAGCTGGTCTACAAGCCGCGAAGCGCTGTCATCGCAGTTGCAGACGAAAGCCTCGGGCATCTCTTCCGGGAGGCGGAAGGTGGGGAAGGGTACGCCGTTCTGCCTGTCGGGGATGACCCAATCGGTGCGCTGAGGGAGAGAAAACTCCGCAAGAGCGCGGTGGTAGCCAAGATAGCGGTCGAGTATGCTGGTGGTTTCAAAAACCGTTCCCAGAAAACCGATTTTTCTGTGACCGTGTTCTATAAGGTGCCTGGTAAGCTGATAGCAGTCGGAGCAGTTGTCGCTGACGATTGCGGGGGCTGAAGCGGTTTCCGAATAGAAATCAAGAAGGACATAGGGCTTGCCGGATTTTGCAACGGACTCTATATAGCCCTCGGAAAACTGACCGAGCAGGACAACACCGTCAGCCATTGCAAAGAGCTTGGGCTCGCAGAGCTTCTGCTCATCGGCAGAGGTGACGATTTCGAGAATTGTGAAAGCCCCCGAATCTGCAGCAGCGATTGAAATCTCGCTGTAAAAACGGGAATAAAAGGCATTTGCACCGAAATACCGCTCGGGGACGAGAACCCCCAGTCCTTTGGGCTTTGCGGCGGTATTCTGATAATAGCCAAGCTCTGCTGCTTTTTTCTTTATCTGAGCGCGCAGGGTCTCGCTGACCCCGTCCTTACCGCCGAGAGCCTTGGATACAGTAACGGTACTGACTCCGAAAATCTCAGCGATATCCTTCATGGATACCTTTTTCAAATCGATCAGTCCTCAGGATTGATTTCATCGCCGACGGTGATCACAAGACCGTCATCATCGTCATCGGCATTGTAGCGTTCAAGAATCTCGCATGCCTGCTGCCATGCGATTATGTTTATGCACATTCTTCCGTTGTGATAGGGACATTTCCATTCTCCGGCAAGACAGCCGTCGGTGGGGATACCGTCGGCGGAGACGCCGTTGTACCATTCGCCGCTGCCTTCGCGGCGGTCGATGAAGTTATCCTGAATATAATCCCATACACTGTAGGCTGCGGTGAGATACTTCTCTTCAAGGGTGGAGAGATAAGCGTTGACAAAGCCCAGAACAGACTCTGCCTGAGCCCACCAGGTATAGGTGGTCTCAACATCGTCGTTGACAGCATCGCAGATAAAGGCGCCGCTGTCGCTTATAGCCTTGTCGTAGGTTTCCTCAGCCAGAATGACGGAAATCTCGTGGCACTTCTCATAAAGGTCATAATAGGTATCGGCGCTGTCGCAGCTTGAAAGGGATACGCTGGCAGCATCCATAAGCCAGGAGGCTTCGATTTCATGGCCGTAGGAGCGGATATTTCCCAGAGGATTCATGTTCTCGTCAAAGAAAACATCAAGAGCCTTCTTTTCACTGTTGAATACCTTTCCGGTATACTCCTCAAGAAGCCATGCAAGTCTTTCCCTGACCCGCTCCTCTCCGCTGACGTCGAAAAGCTCGGCATAAGCCTCTGCCAGATGGAGAACGGTGTTCATGGTGTATTTGGAGATAACGCCGTTTTCGGAAAGACGAATGTTAATAACAGGCACAAAGGCATCGGTGAGAGCCTCGTGATAACGCTCGCCGTCACGGCACTTGGTTTCGATTATGTTGAAAAGCTCAAAGGCAAGCTCAAGGGGCTCGTCCTCGGCACTGGCTTTTGCGTAGGCTGCAAGGGCATATACGGCAAAGGACTGGGCATAGGTGTGCTTGCTGACATCGCACATACCGCCGTCACGCATGACGGACCAGTATATTCCGCCGTTTACTTTGTCGATCATATGGTCGCGGATAAACTCATAGGCATGCTTTGCGTATTCGAGATTCTCCTCTTCACCAAGGTGCATATACGCATGGGAGAAAAACCACAGGATACGGCTCATGTAAACCGCGCCCTTGTGAGCTTCGGTATCGATTTCAAGAGAATAATCGCACTGACCGAAGAAGCCGCCCATCTCGTCATCACGCAGCTTCTTCCAGAAGGGGAGCAGCTGGTTGCCTATATGCTCGCGCATGGCGTCTGCCATTTTTCTCATTTAGATTCGCCCGCTTTCTGTATCGTTTTCATTGACGGTACTGTTTTCGATAATATAGCTGACAGCCTCGTCAACTGTTGTGAAGGCAACTGCCACATAGGAATCGGCAGAGCCGTAGTAGATGGCGATTCTGCCTGTGTCGCCGTCGGTGAGAGCGGCGCAGGGGAATACGACGCTGGGAACAAAGCCTGTTTCCTCGTAGGGCATTTCAGGCGCCAGCAGGAAGTTTCTGCAGCGGTATTTTACCCTGGAAGGCTCATTGATATCCAGAATTGCACCGCCCATGGAATAAACATAGCCTGTGCAGGTGTTGCAGACACCGTGGTAGAAAATAAGCCAGCCCTCGCTTGTTTCGATGGGAGCAGCGCCGCCGCCTATCTTCATGCCCTGCCAGCCCTTTGTGGGAGCCATGACGTGCTTGTGTCTGCCCCAATAGGTAAGGTCGGGGCTTTCGGAGAGGTAAATATCGCCGAAGGGGGTGTGACCGTTGTCGCTGGGACGGGAGAGCATGATATAGTTGCCGCCGATTCTTCTGGGGAAGAGCACGGCGTTTCGTGTGGGGGGAAGGAAGGGATTTTCAAGTCTTGTGTAGGTTTTGAAATCCTTTGTTTTTGCAACGCCTATTGCAGGGCTGTAGAAATCGGTACACCACATTACAAGGTATTCGCCGTTTTCGATGGGGACAACTCTGGGGTCGTAGGCGTAACGGGGCTGGAAGGGCTTGCCCTCCTCATCGGTGAAGGCGATGGGCTCAGCCTCAAACTCCCAGTCAAGACCGTTGCGGCTGTGACCGTTGTAAAGGCGGGATACGCCGTCAAGACCGTCACCTCTGAAAACGCCTGCAAATTCGCCCTCAAAGGGAACAAGGGCGCTGTTGAAGATGCGGTCAACGCCCTTTACGGGGTGACGCTTTGTGATGGGGTTTCTGCTGTATCTCCATACGGGGAGGGAATAACCCTCGGGCTTGTCTTCCCAGGGAATATTGGGGAGAGAGGGGCAGTTTATAAGTTTTACGGACATAAAAATCCTCCTGTTTGCATTTTGTTACTTAAATTTTAGTTTACAGTTATCGGGGGAAAAAGTCAATTAGTGCGAAGTTAGAAACTGAGCCGCGATTTTTGGGTGAATTAGCAGAAATGACAGGAAAACTGTTGCGCAAATTGTTTTGCAAAATATGATTCTATCCTCTTTACCTGCTGAGGAAAAAGAGTTATAATATCTCTGTATGAAAAATAAAACCAAGTCCGTCGGAAAGGGGCTTACAAGGCAAATGAAATTCACAAGCGTCTATGAATACACCGAAAAAATGTGCAGAAGCGCAGCGGTCTATGTTTACTACAGAAGGACCTTCGCGCTTATAGCACATATAATTCTTGCAGCAGTCTGCGTTGTCGGAACAGCCTTTTCGGTGTATTACATTGTCAGCGGCAGAGAGCCGCAGTACAACTATTCCACCTATTTCTTCTATGCTCTTGCACCGATAGTGACAGAGATAGTTGTGTATCTCAAATACAGAGATATGCTGAAGAAGGAAAAGCAGCTGCTCAGGGACGGAAACAACGAGATAACCGTCAGCGCCGACAGCGAAAATCTCATAGAGACCGAAGGTGAGGAGCTTCTTGCAAAAAGCCCCCTCTTCGATGTGGAAAAGGTATATGCGGCAAAGGAATTTTTCCTGATAATCGCACTGTCGGGAGAGTATTACATATTCAAGCGCGGCAGCTTTACCGAAGGAGACGAGAAGGAGTTCGTATCCTCTGTAAGGGACAGGGTAAAGGAGATTCACAAGGCTGCAATCGAAAGAAACAAGCAAAAGAAGAAGCAGAAAAAGGAAGCTTTTTGAAATTTCGGTAAATCAAGTGATAACTTACAGTGAATTCTATTGAAGGAATATATAAGATGATATACAATGATTTCGTAACTTTCAGAGAAAGGAGAACTCGCCTGCAAGCGAGAGATGAAGTATGAACAACTACGGCAGACCGCGCAGACCGATGCCTCAGGGCGCACCGCGCAGGGATGATTACAGCTACAATGATGTATACGGCAGACGAGCTCAGCGTTCCTCCGTTTCGGGAATGATGCAGACAGATAACTACAAGAGCATGAGGTCAGGCTCACTGGATGGCCTGGAGGATGATTTTGAGGACCTTGAGCCTCAGCGTCCCGCACCGCGAAGAGGGGCAGTCCATGAAAGCGCAGCCCCCGCAAGGGCAGAGAGCGCACCGATGCAGAGACCCGCACCTCAGGCAAGGGAAGAGTATTTCCCTGATGATTTTGACGATTTCGACAGCGAATTCGGCGATACCGATGTTGCCGGAGACGGTTTTCAGGATGATTTTGCGGATTTCGGCTACGGCTTCGATTCCTTCGAGCCTCAGGTAAGCGCAGGAAGAGCAGGCACTGCAAGAAATCTTGATGAGTACCGCGCAATGCGTGCAGAACAGGAATATACCGCCCGCGAAAGCGTTCCTCAGAGAAGACCGCAGCCGGCACCTGCACCGAGCTTCGATGACGGTTTTACCGATGACTTTGACGACGGCTTCGAGGATGATTTTGACGCTCCGCGCCCGCCTCAGAGAAATTACGCTCCCGCAAATGACTTTGAGGATGATTTCTCCGACGATTTCGAGGATGATTTCGCCGCAGCTCCCGCTGCAGCGGCACCTGCATACAGACCTGCGCCGCCTCATCCCCAGGGAAGACCCATGCCTCCCCAGCAGCAGGGCAGACCGATGCCCCCATCTCAGGGACGTCCCATGCCTCCCTATCAGGGCGGCAGACCGATGCCTCCTCAGGGCAGACCCCAGGCGCCCTACGGCGGAAATCCCAACCTCACGGCAGAGCAGAGGGATCTTGTTGACCGCAGACCTCAGGGAATGCCTGAGTTTTACGCCCAGTTCCTTGTAAGCGGCGAGGCGGATGAGCGCAGACGCGCAAAGAAGGCAAGCGCCAACCGCTCAAAGATGAAGCGCATTGCTGTTATGGCATCAGGCTGCGTGGCAGCCCTTGCCATAATCATAACCGTTGCGGTGATTTTCGCCACCAGACCCAAGAGTCCCATCGAGGTGCGCTCGGGCTTTGACGAGGTAGACAGCGCCATTCTTTACTCAATGCTCAAGACCAGCGTTGACGAAAAGCTCAGCGAAGAAAGCGTCAGCATCGATGTGAACGGCACAAAGCACACAATTCAGCTTGCGGATTACGGCTTTGCCTATGCAGCCCCCGGCACCGCTGAGGTAACATATCTGGATGTGATTTCGGGTACTGAGATAGTAGACAGGGAAAAGCTTGTTTCCGACGGCTCGATTATCTGCAACGAAACCAGAATAAAGCAGCTGCTTCTCAATCTTGCTGCGACCCAGGGCGATACAATGATAGAGCCCTACTATGAGATAAAGGGCGACCAGCTTACAATTTTTGCAGGCACCGACGGCGTCGGTATCGAGTACGATGATTTCCTTGCCGACCTCAAGACAAGCGTAAGAAATGATTCGGGCTCGGTGAAGGCGAATGTTCATGTCATTGAAGCTCCCGAGGTGGATATGAACAAGATTTACGAAGAGGTCGCCTGCGAGCCCAAGGATGCATCCACCACCACCTCTTCAACAGGTGAGATGGTCTTTGTTCCCGAAATAGTCGGCAAGGAGTTTGACCTTGAGATAGCAAAGAAGGTAGTCGAAGCAGGCGGAGAGTCCTGGTCAATAACCATGACCCTCACCGAGCCTGAGGTATCCCTTGTGGAGCTTCGCGCACCCTACTGCCTTGACCTGCTGGCATCCTGGACATCGAAGTTTGACAACACCACCAACAAGGCACGTTCCTCAAATATCGCACTCGCCGCCGCGGCAATCAACGGAACAGTGTTCCAGCCCGGCGAAAAGATAAGCTTCAACAATATAGTCGGTGAGAGAACCATCGATAAGGGATATTCCTACGCTACCGTTTACACCTCCGAAGGTGCTGATACGGGCGTCGGCGGCGGTATATGCCAGGTTTCCTCCACAATGTACTATACCGCACTGCTCTGCAACCTTAAGATTCCCAGAGCCGAGGACAAGGAAGAGCAGGGAAGATTCAACCATAAGTACTCAGTAGGCTACATGGATGTTGTAGGTACTGACGCAACAGTATCATGGCCCTGGCCCGACCTGTACATAGTCAACAACAAGGAATACCCCGTCAAGGTAGTGATGTACGTTACCGACGGCGAGGGTGACGATGCAGGAAAGGGACTTCTCCACTGCGAATACTGGGGTACTGCCGACGGCATTACCTGCGTTATCAAGTCAAACAACTCAAACTATGTTGCACCGGCAAAGATTTATAAGCATGCCACCGCAACAAAGACAGGCAAAACCACAGGTGCTGCAGGCTACACCTCCACCACCTACCGTTATGTATATCTCAACGGTGAATATCAGTACCGCGTAAAGGAAGCAGAAAGCACCTATGCACCGTTGAATATCGTTGTGTATACAGATTCGCTGCCTGCCGGAGCCAGCTGGGCAGATTAACCGATTCAAAAGCTCCCCGCTTTCTGCGGGGAGCTTTTATCTTTCGGGAGCCTCCATCTTTTTGCAAAGCATATCTATGAAAAAATCACTTGACACAGGAAAGAATATGAAATAGAATGAAATTGTACTAAAAGGAGGGAATTGCAATGCTGGAATATGATAAGCTGTATACCGTTGAGGATGTTGCTCAGAAAACAGGACTTACCGACAGAACCATCAGAAATTACCTTAAGGACGGCAGACTGAAGGGTAAAAAAATCGGAGGACAGTGGCGATTCACTGCCGATGATATAGAAGCCCTATTCAGAAACCCGGGAGAAGAGAGCTCCGGCAGCGGAGCGGATGCTGTTTTTGATGCTCCCTGCGCTCAGGCTAACCCCGATGTATATACCGTGGTTGAATATCAGTGCGACCAGAGTGCCGCAAAGGAGCTTTCTGCGCGTATATGTGCAGAGATTGATGACCCCGACAACAATTTTACAGGCATAAAGTTTGACTATATATATAATGAAAAGGAAAAGAGAGCCCGTTTCACCCTTCGGGGAGGGGTGGACTTTGTGGCGGCAGCCCTGAAGATAATAAGAAAGCAGGTAAAAAAGGGCTGATTATCTGTATACTATTATATATAATGTATAAACAGGGCAGATTCAGAGCAGTTTGCGCAACAAAAAAGTAAAGCACCGATTCGGCAGCCGATGCCGGAGCGGTGCTTTTGGTTAATTATTCCGTGCGGTCAGATGCAGGGGAAGCTCAAAAAATCAACTTAAATCAACTGCGGAAAGCATGGATTCAGATTAATTTTAACTTAAATTATTTAAGTAGCTGAATTGGCTGAAACAGCGAAAAAGGTTCAGAAAAATACACAGCCGCCATAAATGGGGTAAAAAAGCACCAAATATAGCGGTTTTAGAATATTGCTCAACAAAAAACGCAAGGAGAGGGGGAGGTTAAGCAAGAAAGTGTCATGATTACATTTTGGGTTTTATTCAAATTTTCTTAATATTTGTAGTTGAAATTACCTTAAATGTGCGCTATAATAATCGTGCTGAAGGTAACTTGCACAGAAAAATGTTACGCAAGTGAGCAACAGCACTTTGCACGGCACAACAAAGTTGAGAAAAGCGTAATTTTTTGTTGCGCAAAATTTCGCAATAAAAAATTAAAAAAAATTCTAAAAAATAGTTGATTTTGTTGGAAAGACGTGTTAATATCATCTTGGACTTACCCTCTCGAGGCAAAAAAGTCCAAAATTAAATCGGGTATAAGTCACAGGGAGCGCCGACGTTCCGTAATGGCGTGGTGAACCAGTACAGAGTGAAAGCGGCCTGGGTGACTAAACCATATCAGTCATAATTTTATAGGAGGAAAAATTCATGAAGAAATTTATCGCACTTCTTCTCGCAGCTCTCATGCTCGTAACTGTTTTCGCAGCTTGCGCACAGGATAAGCCTGCTGAAGACGACACCAACACTCCCGCTCCCGTAGTTACCGACACCGATACACCCGATGACGGTGGCGAAGAAGAGCCCACCGAAGGTAAGGTATTCAACATCTATGTTTGGAACGACGAGTTCAAGGGCTTCTTTGAGAAGTACTTCACCGTTCCCGAAGGCATCACTGTTAACTGGGTAACCAACCCCTCCGACGGTGGCGTTTATCAGAACAAGCTCGACGAGGCTCTCCTCGCTCAGGCTACTGCTGCTGCAGATGACAAGATCGACATGTTCCTCGCTGAGGCTGAGTACATACAGAAGTATGTCGATTCTGATTACACCATGAGCATCGATGAGAGCGGCTATGCAAATGCTGATACCATGTATGACTACACCATCAAGGCTGCAACCGATACCCGCAATGGCGAGGTTAAGGGTGTTTCCTTCCAGTGCTGCCCCTCTGCTCCCATCTATCGTCGTTCCATCGCTAAGGCTGTTCTTGGCACCGACGATCCCGCAGAGGTTCAGGCTAAGCTCGATTCTTGGGAGAAGTTTGAGGCTGTAGCTGCTGATGCTAAGGCAC
>JAZUPA010000123.1:0-9825 GCA_045604945.1 Acutalibacteraceae bacterium | reverse complement strand
AGATCTTCAAGACCTGCACCGATGGGCAGTCCGTCTTCAGAGAAGGCAGTCTGGGTACGGCCGTAAACGATCTGGAGGAAGAGCTCGCGCATAGCAGTATTGATAGCATCGCAAACCAGGTCGGTATTGAGAGCCTCAAGAATAGTCTTGCCAACGAGGGTCTCGGGAGCCATAGCTGCGGAGTGAGTCATACCGGAGCAGCCGAGAGTCTCAACGAGAGCCTCCTCGATGATGCCGCCCTTGACGTTGAGGGTAAGCTTGCAAGCGCCCTGCTGAGGTGCGCACCAGCCTACACCGTGGGTAAGACCGCTGATGTCCTTGATCTCATATGCCTTTACCCAAGCACCCTCTTCAGGGATGGGAGCGGGACCGTGGTGAGGACCCTTGGCAACAGGACACATTCTTTCCACTTCATGGGAATAATTCATAGTATTGTGCTCCTTTCGCATATTCCTGAGTTTTATGCCAACAGTTATTATACCAAATTGTTATCTTTTTAGCAAGCCCAATATTAGAAATAGAGGGTGCAATTTTTGGACAAGATGCATAAATTGAGGTAGGGGAGGGCCTCTGCGCCCTCCCGTAAAACCCAGGGAACAAACCCAAAATGGGCAATTCATGAATCTTCCTTCTGCAGGCTGTCGTTTTTTGGGAATCAGATGCCTATTACGCGGTGCGATGAGGGCATCGCACCCTACGATTGAAAAATAAGCTGAATCGAAAAACGAGGCTGCCGCAGCAGCCTCGTTCAGCATATAATCTGATTACTCAACCACCCATGTAACGCCATAATCGGATATGTAGCCGTAATAATAAGCCACACGGGATGCGCGGACGGTGACAGTACAGCCGTAAAATGCTTTCTCGCCGATGCTTGTGACGCTGTCGGGAATGTTGATTTCTGTGAGGCTGCGGCAGTCGAAAAATGCCATTTCACCAATAGCTGCAGCGTTGCTGGGTATGGTGATTTCTGTGAGGTTGTCGCAGCCGTAAAATACCCCATCGCCAATGCTTGTAACGCCGTCAGGAATGGTGACTTCTGTAAGGCCATGACAGTCGAAAAATGCATAATTCTCAATGCTTGTAACGCTGTCAGGGATATTGATTACACCTGTTTTTCCACTTGGACAGCACATAAGGTCAGAAATGCTTTTGTTATATAGAATACCGTTTTTACTTGTATAACAAGTATTTAATGTGCTTACGTTGATTTTCGTGAGACTGCTGCAGCCGGAAAAAGCCTGGGTGCCAATGCTGATAACACTGTCGGGAACAGTAATTTCTGTGAGGCTGTCGCAGCCGAAAAATGCAGAATCCCCAATACTTGTAACACTGTCGGGAATGGTGATTTCTGTGAGGTTATCGCACCAGTAAAAAGCCTCGTTGCCAATGCTTGTGACACCTTTGGGAATGGTGATCTCTGTGAGACTGTCGCAACAGCTAAATGCCCCATTACCGATGCTTGTGACGCTGTTAGAAATGGTGATTTTTTTGAGACTGTCACAACTGCTGAATGCCTCATCCCCAATACTTGTAACACTGTCGGGAATGGTGATTTCTGTGAGATTGCTGCAAGCACTAAACGCCCCATTACCGATACTTATGACGCTGTTGGGAATAGTGATTTTTTTAAGACTGGTGCAATCAAAAAATGCAAAGTCACCGATACTTGTAACACTATTGGGAATAGTAATTTTGGTAAGACCGGTGCAAATAGAAAATGTGCTGTCCCCAATGCTTGTGACACCTTTGGGAATGGTGATTTCCGTGAGACTGCAGCAACCGCTAAAAGCCCCATCGCCGATGGTTGTAACACAGCCGGGCATGGTGACCTCTGCAAGACTGCTGCAGTCGTAAAATGTATAATCCCCAATTGTTGTGACGCCATCAGGTATGGTGACCTCTGTGAGGCTGCAGCAGCCGTAAAATGCATAATCGTCGATGCTTGTAACGCTGTCGGGCATGGTAATCTCTGTGAGACTGTCGCAACCGCTAAAAGCCCCATATGCGATGGCGGTAACGCTGTCGGGCATGGTGATTTCTGTGAGACCGTCGCAGTCGTAAAATGCCTCATGTCCGATAACTGTAACATTTGCTCCGTCAATTACAGCCGGAATTGTCAGCATTGATTCATTACCGGTGTAGCCTGTTATGATTGCATTTCCGTCATCAATAATATATTCCAATCCATCGGGGACAGGGACCTGTATGCCGCAGCCGGAAAATACGCTCATAAATGCCACGATTACAGTCAGTACAGCCACTGCGCGCAGTACTGCCATAAGCACAGGCTTTCTGCTTTTGTCCTTGACTGGATTTTCAGTGTTGTTGCTTTTTACCGGCATGAAATCTTCCCCCAAAAAAAGTCAAAAGTGAAATATTAGATTTGAAGTTGAAAGCCCTGCCTTTGCGAAAATACCATACAGGCTCAGTGGTCTGCATAGGGGATCGGGCTAATATTACTTTGTCAGGGTTTTAAGAAATCACTCAACCACCCAGGTTACGCCCTCATCAGGCTCATAGCCGTAACAGGAAGGCTCGCACGGTGCATGAACGGTGATGGTGCAGTCGTAAAATGCCAGGTAGCCGATACGAGTAACACTGGAAGGAATGGTGATTTCCTTGAGATTGCTGCAGAAACGGAACGCACCGATTCCGATAGATGTGACGCTGTCGGGAATGGTGATTTCCGTGAGACCGCTGCAGTCTAAAAATGCCTCGTTGCCGATGGCTGTCACGCTGTCAGGAATAGTGATTTTCGTGAGACCGCTGCAGCCGGAAAATGCACTGTCGCTGATGGTTGTCACGCTGTCGGACATGGTAATTTCCGTGAGACTGACGCAGGCTTCAAATGTATACTCCCCGATTGCAGTCACGCTGTCAGGGATAGTAATTTCTGTGAGAGCGGAGCAGTTGTAAAATGCAGAATAACCAATGCTTGTCACGCTGTCGGGAATGGTGATTTTCGTGAGACCGCTGCAGCCGGAAAATGCACTGTCGCCAATGCTTGTCACACTGTCGGGTATGGTGATATTCGAGAGACCGCGACAGTTTTGAAATGCTTCATCACCTATGGTTGTCACAGCAGCTCCGTCAATTTCAGAGGGGATTGTCAATGCTGATGCCGTGCCGGTATAGCCTGTTACTGTTACCTCACCGGAATGACTTTCATATATAAGACCATCGGGTGGGGGAGCGGTTTGTGAGCTGCTATCGGAACACCCGGGCATAAAAACTACAAGAATAATTGCCAGAACAATTGCTATTACAGGTATCTTTCTGCACCTGCTGCACTTAGTAACAAAACCAAAATCCGTTGCCATGAATTTTTCCTCCTTATTTATTCTAAAGCTAAAAAATCACTGCCTTACCTCAGCCATTGCGCCGACTTCCTCAAGCTGACGGACGATCGAGCGGGCGTCTGAGGCTGAAACGCCTTTTTTGATTACAACAGGGACAGAGGCGACGATGGAGTTTGCCTGTGCCAGTCCGCAGCCTGTAAGCTCACGGATGACCTTTATCGTCATCAGCTTGCTTGCGCCGGGGTCGGTGAGAACAACATTGCAGTTACCGCTGCCATCGGCAGGGGCAGAATTATATGAGCCTCCGACAGGGGGGAGATGAGAGGGATTGATAATCAGTCTGTTGGGGTTTGCAGGCTGAGGGGCAGCGCCAAGGCACACGCCCAGCGGCTCGCGGAGCTTGCGCTCAAATTCCTGTGCAGAGCACTGACCGAGCATCAGGCGCTGATTATTTACAAAATGGGCGATAATGCCGTAGTCAATATATTCGTTGGGAACATTTTCAAGATATACAATATGTATCTTTTTATTGAGGTTTATCGCAAAGGTACACTCGCCGATGACCTCTCTGCTTTGCATGGACCTGCCTGTGACAAAGACCATGAACACCGCGCATTTGAAAATATGCTCGTTTATAACTGCGCGCCATGCCTCGGTGGGAGGGATTCCCTCGTCGTACCATATGCGGTAGCCCTCGCTGTGAAGTCTGGTTATCAGTGGGTATACAGTGCTGCTGTCGGCATGTGCATAGCTGACGAATATATACGGCTCGCTGCCGTTGTAAGCCTTGAATCTTTCCTGCATGCTGTCACTTCTTCCTTTGGGAATATATACAGTTTCATTATATAATGTATCCCATGAATTTGCAACCGATTTCACTCGCCGCACGGGATAAATCCCGGAGAAACAGCAACACCCTCCTTAAAAAGGAGGGTGTTCAGTCTGAAATACAAATTACTCCGCTGATTCAACCACCCACTCCACATTGTCGGCAGGCTTGCAGCCGTAGTATTTTGCCTTATGAGGGGCGGTGACGGTAACGGGGAAATCGGAAATTTCAATAAAGGTTTTGTCGCCAAAGGTGCCGCTGAAAAGAGAGCTTCCGCAGTTTGAGAAAGCGTTTTTGCCGATCTTTTCGACAGAAGCTCCGATTCTGACAGAAGAGAGACTTCTGCAGCCTTCGAACACATAATCGCCGATTTCTGTCACAGAATCGGGAACGGTGAAGGAGTACAGGGAGGAGCAGTATGCAAAAGTGCCGCTGCCCAGGTGTTCAAGAAGCGAAGGCAGGACGATTTCTTTAAGAGAAGCGCAATCGATGAAGGTGCCGAAACCGAACTGTGTGACCTTATCTCCGCAGAAAACAACCTTCCCCAGGCTGTAGCAGGACGCAAATGCCATATCGCCGACCTCGGAAACGTTTTCGGGAATCTCAAGCTCCCTGATCGATTTACAACCCCTGAGAGCATACGAACCGATGGTTTCAAGAGAAGCGGGAAGGGTCAGTGAAGAGAGTCTCTCACAGCCTGAAAAAGCGTAGTCGCCGATGGCTCTGATGCTGTCGGGCAGGGTGATTTCGGTAAGTGACAGGCAGCCTGAGAAAACATTGGAAGCGATTTCCTCAAGGGATGAGGGGAGCCTGACAGAGGAAAGGGCTGAACACTGAAAAAACGCATAATCACCGATGCTTTTCAGAGAATCGGGACATTCCGCTGTTCTGAGAGAATCGCAGTATGCAAAAGCGTACTGCTCAAGAGACAGCAGCCCTTCGTGGAGGATGATCTCCTCAATGGAACGGCAGCCGAGGAAGGCTTCCTCATTGACCTGGGTCAGCGAAGCAGGCAGAGTGACAGCCTTCAGTGCCTCACAGCCTGAAAAAGCACCTGCTCCAAGATACACGAGACGTGAGGGGACATTCACAGAGCTCAGTGAAAGACAGAATTCAAAGGCATCATCGCCGATTTCCGTGACGGATTCGGGCAGCCTGACTGTGGTAAGGTCGGTGCAGTGAGAGAAGGAACGGTTTCCGATACGGACAACTCCTTCGGGGACAGTGACGGAATGGAGATCGGAGTTATGGTAAAAAGCATCATCATCGATGGCGATAACCTTTCTGCCGTCGATTTTCGGAGGGATGGATACCTTTTTATAAGAGCCTGTGTAGCCGCTGATGACTACACCGCCGTCCTGCTCGTAATATTCAAACAGCTCCGCAGGTGTATGGTTCTCAAAGGGCGAACAGGTGCAGAGGGAAGGGAGCAGCAGGATGAGAAGGATAAGAAGCACCGCAGCAGCAGAGACTGCAATAATTCTGAATTTCGGTGACAGAGAGCCCCACAGCTCCTGCAGGGAGGGCGTTTTTTCTCTTTCGGAAAGGCTTTCCCTGAGGGTTATCAGAGGGCAGGCGCCCCTGCATTTCTGAAGGCTGTCCCGAAGCTTGCGCTCCCTTTCGCCCTCAGCCATCTCCGACCACATTATGCCCTGATTTATGGTCAGCTCGCCGCGCATGGCGGGGTCAACATTCTGCCTGTCCACAGGCTCCAGATGCACAAATATTATGCTCTTGCCCCCTGCGCAGGCGTATACGAATCTGTTTATCAGGTCGTCATTTCCGACGCTGGCAGGAGAGACAAAAAACAGAAGATATTCGCACCTGTCAATAGCCGCATTGGAGCTGACAGCATCTCCCAGCAGCAGATTAAAGCCCTCGTTATGAAGCCTTGCGGCAATGGGATAAGCCCTGTCAAGGTCGCTTTCATCGCAGCAGACATAGGCAAAGGGCTTATTCATGCTGCAGGTTATAAGATTCTTTTTACTCATGGGAATTACCCCTTACAGTTTTATTTGGATACGACCCACTCCACACAGTCGGAGGGGCTATAGCCGTAGTAGCTTGCCTTGTGGGGAGCGGTAACGGTAACAGTACCTGAGGAATTGAAGAATGCGTCCTCGCCGATTGAAGAAAGGCTTTCGGGCAGCGTTACTGCGGTGAGGGAATCGCACTCATAGAAGGTGTGATAGCCGATTGTTTCAAGCCCCTCGGGAAGATTGATTTCCCTGAGAGAAGCGCAGCCCGAGAAGGCTTTGTCCCCGATATCGGTAAGGCTTACGGACTCTATTGTCACCGTCTCAAGAGCGATGCAGCCGCCGAAGGCGCCCTCGCCGAGCATTGTGACCTTTTCGGGGATTGTGATTTCGGTAAAGCTTTCGCAGTATGCAAAGCCGAAGTCATGTATTGCGGTGACCCCTGAGGGTATCTCAAAGGCGGGCAGGGAGTGACAGTTTGCAAAGGATGCCTTGTGAATTTCGGTAAGCCCCTGAGGGATATTTATCTGAGAAAGGGATTCGCAGCCGTAAAAAGCGAATTCTCCTATTGCGGTCATTCTCTCGGGCAGCCTGACCCGCTCAAGGGAGCGGCAGTCTGAAAAAGCCGCATAGCTGAGAATCTCGACGTTGTTGGGAATGGATATATCCGTCAGGGATGAGCAGCCTGAGAATACATCGTGGTTTATCACGGTGACGCTGGCAGGAATATCCAAGGTTTTCAGGGATGAGCAGCCTGAAAACATGCCGCTTTCGAGAACGGTGAGGGAATTCGGCAGCTTTACCGATTTCAGAGAGGTGCAGCCTGAGAAGGCAAAGGCATCGATTTCCGGCACAGTATCGGGGAATATCACGGTTTCCAGAAACTGCAGGTCAGAAAAGGTTCCCGGGGAGAAACGTGAGCCCCCAAGGGCGGTGACCTTCATGCCGTCGATTTCAGGTGGGATATTGACAAGCCTGTCGGAGCCTATGTAGGCGCTGATTACAATGCTGCCGTTTTCCTCGTAATAATCAAAATCCTCAGCGGGGGAATATGAGATTGTATTCGGGGAGCAGCAGAGAACGGGCAGAAGGATGCACAGTACCGCCAGCAGCACTGCTGCTCCTGCGGTGATTATCCTGCCGCGGATGGGCAGGGACATCCATTTTGAGGGAAGCTCCTTAATAAAAGCGGCGGTCTTTTCCATAAGACCCTGTGCAGGTGCAGTCTCTTCGGGTGTGGACTCCTCCGCCTGTGCGGGGCTCTCGCCCCTGCAGGCAGCTATGATGTTCTCAAGCCCTGTAAAGGCATCCTCCTCAGAAAGAGAGTACCATCTGATGCTTTCGCTCTTTGCAATGTCGCCGCGCAGAGCGGCGTCAGCAAGAAACGGGTCAAAATCCTCAAGATAAATGACGATTATCTTCTTTTTCAGAGCGCTTGCATAGGCAAACTCATTGATGACATCCTGCCGCTGCACGCTCAGTCGGGAGGCAAAAAGCAGAAAATATTCGCACTCCTCGATGTGGGTGTTGATCTCCGCCTGATAACGTCGGGCGGTTTCAATGCCTTCGTCATACCACAGGCGAAAGCCTTTTTTATAGAGTTCGGTTATTATATGGTATACCCTGTCGCTGTCCTTATGGGCGTAGCTTATGAAAACAAAGGGCTCACTGCCCGAATATGCTCTGAAACGCTCGCTGCTCATGGATTTCACCCCTGTAAGTATATATCGATGCATGTGTATATTTTCATAATAACCTGATCACCCATCTGACGCCTTCATCCTTATTATACCGGTAATATTTTGGAAAATGGGGGGCATAGACTGTTATGCTGCAGCCGGAAAATGCATTGTCTTCAATAGCACTTACGCTGCGGGGAATCGTTATCTCAGTCAGGCTGGAACATCTATTGAAGGAATCTTTACCGATGTATTCCACTTGGTTTGAAATGTAAACAAACTGAAGCCCTGAGCAGCCTTTAAATGCGCAGGGATAAATGCTTTTTGTATAATCAGGAATGATGATACGGGTCAGAGAACTGCAGTTTTCGAATGTGCTGCAATTAATAACTTTAACGCCGGATGGAAGTGTTATCTCAGTCAGACTGGAACAGTCCTTGAATGCGCGCTCGTCGATTTTAGATACAGTGCGCGGAAGGTCAACACTTATCAAAGAACTGCAGCCATAGAATAAATCGCTTTCGATATGGCGGAAGACATCGAGTTTGGAAACACCTAATAAATCACACATTTTTTCGGCGTACGGAGATGACATATTGATAGACGGCGGGTTGAAAGATGGCGATTCCATTTTAAAATGCGTCAGACCGGAGCAACCTTTGAATGCACTGTAACCAATGCTTGTGACATTCGAGGAAAGGTGTATCTCAGTCAGACTGGAACAGCCTTCAAATGCATGGCTGCCGATGGTTGTCAGGGAATAGGGGAATTCAACTTTTTTCAATCTGGAGCAGTCTTGAAATGCAGCATCGCCGATACTGTGTATATCATGAATATTATGTATTCCGGTCAGGCTGGAACAGCCGCAGAATGTACAATCACCAATTGTCTCCACAGCTGCAGTCAGAGTAATTTCCGAAAGACCGTGGCAGCCGCAGAATGCATAAGCATTGATGGCATTAACCGATTTTGGAACTTCATAACCGCATTTTTTATTGCATGGGAAGGTGTGCAGCTGTGTCATATCTCTGCTGAATAAAACACCGTTTACGCTTATGTAGTTTTCATTGGCATTGTCGACATTGATTTTGGTTAAATTACTGCAGTGGGCGAATGCTCCTTCGCCGATATACCTGATTGATTTGGGGATGAAAATTTCAGAAAGACTGCAGCATCCTTCGAATGAAAACAGTCCAATGCTTTCAACTGTTTCCGGAATATGGATAGCTTTAAGGTTTGAACAGCCATAGAATGCCATGAAACCAATACTTTTCACACCGTCCGGGATAGTAATTGAAGACGCAGCGGTACAGTCATGAAAAGCTTTTTCTCCGATAGCAACAACAGGACAATCTCCGACTGTATCCGGTATTGAGATCGCTGTGTCGTGACCTGTGTACCTGTTGATAATGGAGCCTTCTTCGCTTTCGGTATACTCAAATTCCAAACCGGTGGAATTATATGACACAAAGACCGCAGAGGGCTCAGACAGCAGGGCAGAAGGAGGTTCTGCGGTGTCAATGTGTTTTACATCTTTGCAGCCTTCAATTGCCGCAGTGAGTTTTCGGTAGAATTCATTTATTTCGATATTAGCTGAGAGATACTGAGTTGTTCTTGGCAGATGATAAGCCAGAGAATCGGGAAGTTCAGCAGTTTCGTCGAAAACAATCTGAATTATTTCTTTGCCGAAGGTTATGGCATGTGTTGCTTCTTTTTGCACATCCGGAGAATTTACGGAATTATGCGACACAAACAGCAAAAAAACACCACAGGCTTTAATTTGCTTATACAGCATTTCGCCATAGTCTGCTGCGAGGGGGATTCCCTCATCATACCAGATGCGATAGCCCTCTTCGTGCAGCTTGTTAATTATTTGATATACCCTGTCGCTGTCCTTGTGGGCGTAGCTGACGAAGATGTATGGCTTGTCACCCTCGTAGGCAATCGGCTTCATGTGAACCCCAAACGCTAGCAATGTCACGCAACGTTTCAGATGGTATCACGGGAAACGCCGACACTGGCGCGTGCTAGCGGGGGAG
>JAZUPA010000122.1:0-1929 GCA_045604945.1 Acutalibacteraceae bacterium | reverse complement strand
GGGTGGAAAAATTGAGCTGCAGACAAGCCTTGCGGAGCTTATGAGAAGAGGACAGCAGATGCCCGGCGCAACTTGCGGTATGTGGGGGGTCTGCGGTGCTGTAAGCTCTATGGGCGCAGCATTATCCATTATTGACGGTACGGGCCCCTTGAGCTCAGATTCTTCATGGGGAAAGCACATGGAATTTACATCAGAAGCATTGCACAGCCTGTCGCAAGTCGGTGGACCGAGATGCTGCAAAAGGGACGCGTTTTTAAGCTTTCAGAAAGCAATAGAGCATATAAACGAAAACTATGACGTCAGGATAGAAAACGGTGATATTAAGTGCTGTTTCAGTGAAGAAAATGCGCAGTGCATCAAAAATAAATGCCCTTTCTATAAGGAAGATAAGAAGAAAGTAGCTTTTATATGCGTGCATAATTCATGCAGAAGTCAGATTGCAGAAGCTTTGGGAAAACATCTTGCATCTGATGCCTTTGAAAGCCACTCTGCAGGAACAGAAACAAAACCGCAGATAAATCAAGATGCCGTGCGTATTATGAAAGAGATGTATGGGATTGATATGGAACAGACACAGTACTCCAAGCTGATTTCAGATATTCCGACACCTGATATAGCGATTTCAATGGGGTGTAATGTCGGCTGTCCGTTTGTGGGAAGGACATTTGATGATAACTGGGGACTGGAAGACCCTACGGGAAAGTCCGATGAAGAATTTGAGAAAATAATCAGAGAGATTGAACGCAGGATTTTACAGCTGAAAAAAGAATTGATGTGACCGCTGAACAATGTACCAAAGACGGTTCAATTTGGTGAATCCTATTTATACACACAGCAGATGTCACCTGTGAGTTGAATACCGGCTTGCTGTGTGGTATGATATCATTTGACAAGACGATAAACTTGAATTTGGAGGTGCGTTAATTCTATGGGATATATTATGGATTTGAGAAAGCACATAGGTCACAGTCCTTTGATTGGTGTGGGTGCCACGACATTGGTTTTCAACAATAAAAATGAGTTGTTGCTAAACTTGAGAACGGATACAAATACTTGGGGCATCCCAGGTGGCGCAATGGAACTTTATGAAACCATAGAAGAAACCGCCGTAAGAGAACTGAAAGAAGAAACTGGAATTACGGCAGAAACATTAGAATTGGTCACTGTGTTATCTGGAAAAGACTTTTATTTTGAATATCCAAACGGCGATAAAATGTGTACTGTTATTGTTCTGTTCAAAGTGATGAATTATAGCGGCACATTGAAAGGATTCGATGATGAAAGCAAATCATTACAGTTCTTCCCGTTAACCAATCTGCCTGCAATGGAAAAAAGAGCAGAAATGATTGTCCAGAGAATACTAAATAAAACAATTACAGTGTAATCTTCAAATATCGAGCAGTTCGCCAAATTCCAATTTACCAAACAGAGCAGCACACTGCTTTTAGTCGTTCTATCGCAGCGAAAGTAAATTGAATTACACTTGAGTTGAAAATGCATCAGAAAGGAATGTGGATTTATGGGCAGAGCAGAATTAGTGGAACGGGCAAAAAAGTACATAGAAGAGTACGAAAGAGCAAATGGTATCACAGTGCCGATGGTCAATGCCGCAGAGGTGGTGGAAGACCTCGTACGTTTTTGGGAGCCAACGGAAGAAGAGTATGAACTTTGGGCAAAAAAGCGAATCTCTCTCCAGCTGAAGGAGGGGACACGGGGTTTTGAGAAAATGAAACAGGAGCTGATTGACTATTGGAAGGCTACACCCTATACCGAAGAGCCAATCATCAGTGCGGCGCCCGATGAAAACGGCAATCGCAGGGGATATGTTTCAAATCTCGAAATGCGCTGGCTCAGAGTTCCGAACGACTGGAAAATTCGCATAAAAACTGCTCAGAAAATGAGATAGTCAAGATTTATAACTCTTTCGCA
>JAZUPA010000121.1:0-9382 GCA_045604945.1 Acutalibacteraceae bacterium | reverse complement strand
CGCAAGGCTCCATTCACGAATGCCGCGAAGTCCCTCCTGAATCTGCAGAGAACTTACAGCATCATTACTTTCCCAGATAAAATTCATAATGTCCATTTCTGCATCGGGCAGTCTTTTTAATTCATTGCTCATAGTGTACACCTCTTGAAATATAATTTAACAATTGTTAAATGCAAATTCATTGTACAGCTGTTAAATGAATTTGTCAAGCGTATTTTAAAAAGCGAACAATATGCAGCAAATTATGAAAACGTTATAAATACAATGTAAACTTTTTGACCAATACCATATGTTTACAAATATTTCGTTGAAAAATATTTCAAAAATGCTTTACTGTGGATATATGATATATCATTCATAAAGGATTGATTCCAATGGAAAGAATTAATAAGCAAAGATAATATTTTATGTCAGGAGTGTTTTGTTATCATGAAAAAGTTATTTGATAAAATCAAAGGCAAGGAAAAGAATATCGCTATTACAGCTATCGCCTGTATCGCTGTCGTGGTGTTAATTATTCTGCTTATCAACGCATTTCAGCCTGAAGCGGCCACGCAATCTTTTGATGCAGATGCTGTAATAACCACAACAACCGACAACTCGGGAAATACGGTTACTCATTACTATAAGCAATACAGCGATACTTTTACTGTCGATATGGACGTCCCCACCGACACTCTCAAATCGGCAGAGATATACTATGCAGGCTATGTTGATTACGACGAAGAGCTGCTGCTCTCGCTCTTTATGGACGGAGTTGCAGACGAGCGTCGTGTAGCAGATGAGGGAACTGTGCTCTACTACGAGTGGGAAGATGACAGCAAAGATAAGTCGAGTGCGTATCTGAGAATTGATGACTTTTGGAACGAAGTTTGCTATAGAAATCGTGCTGTCGGTGACTATTATATGTTTCCTGCAGAAGGTTTTCACACCCATCAAAGTATAAAAGGCTCCAACAATATGCTGCCTCTCTATGAAACTGTCTATAAATCAGAGGACCTCGGCTTTATGAGCAAGGAAGAAGCAGTGGCCTATGTAAAGGAAAATCTGTTTGATAAGCTTGGATATGCAGTTTCCGATGATGTAGAATTTTATTCAATCGACCACCAAACCATGCAGTCCTATCAGGACAGTAAATTGGCGGAGTGGATAGAACAGGACATGCTGCCGTATGAGGATTACACCATAAAAGATACCTTCACCGAGGAAGATGACTTTTATATTATGTGCTTCACCGTGGAGCAGAATGGCATCAAGCTTTCCGGCAGAGACTACTTCACAATGTCCACAGGCAGACATGTACAGGGTGCGAACATCAGAGTTCACCTCAACCGTGACGGTGTGTTCTATTATGAAAGCTCAGGTATAATGCAGATGGGGCAAACCGATGCAAAAAACGAAAAGCTTCTTACTGTACAGGATGCGATAGACGCAGCCTATGACCTGCACAGCAGCATAATCTCCCCATACAACGTGACAATGACTCAGATTGAATTAGAATATGCATCCGTCCCTTATAATGATGATTATAACGAAATAATGCTGGTACCGTCCTGGATAATGCTGCTTGATTACTCCGCTGATGATGGCTCACATTGGATAGAAACACTGGCCATTAACGCTGTTACCGGTGAGGAAATTAAATAAACCGCTTATTTATCTGAAAAAGGAGTGATACATATTTCAAGGTTTTTCAGAATACTTAAAACTGACCTGCGCCGAGCATTCCTGTCCCCCTCCTTTTTACTCGGAGCGATTGTAGTATGCGGTGTGTTTTTATATGCCTCAATCGGATTTGGTTTGGGATATTCCTGCCCGGCTTATGCCTTCGAGACAGTGTGCTCGGGCAACACGGCAAAACTGATTCTTTTGGGTGCTCCTCTTGTATACTCTGCGAGCTTTGCCGCAGAGCAGAGCAACGGATATTTCCGCCCGGCGATTATCCGAAGCAATACTGGGTCTTACACCTTATCCAAATGCATTGCCACTGCTCTTTCCGGCGGCACTGCCGCCGTCCTTGGTTCCCTTGCATTTATCGCTGTACTGCAATTTACCGAGCCGTACACCCTGATGGAGGATTGCCGGTTGGTAACCGATAATTTCAATGACACTGTCGAGAGCAATATTCGCTTTTTGTACAAATTTCGCGGCGAGTTCATACTGCTGGGAGGAGAAAGATTCGGTGGCATTTTGTATTTTGCATCAAGGCTGTATGTGATTTTCTTCATGTCTATGTTTTTCTCTGTTCTCGGACTTTGTGTTTCGGCGTATATGCCGAATAAATATGCAGCCTGTGCTTCTCCTTTCCTTCTGGGATTTGTAATCAACCGCGGAGCTTTGGCCCTCGATATACCGGGACTCCTTGACCCCATCAGAGTGGGACTGGGGCGATTTGCCGGCTTTGACGGTGAGGTAATTACTGGTCTTAGCGGTGCGGTAAATGTGCTTATATACTCAACATTTTATTTCATTGCACTGACCGTTCTGTTCTCTTTTATTTTTATTCGTGCAGCAAAGAGGAGGCTTGCCAATGCATAAATCTTTGAATTTTCGAAGTCTCGGCAGTCAGCTTAAAAAAATCTTTGCTATTGCCGCTTTCTCTGTACGCCAGCGGCTGACCAGTCCTCACGTTATTGTTGTCATACTCATTATTACCGTATATATATGGGACAGTTATCTGCCGGTAAAGGAGCTTGTAGAAATGACGGGAGTAAAGGCTAACCCCCTTATTTTCCCGTTCCTTTCAAGCGAAATGTCCCGACAACTGGCGATGTATGCGGGCGTTGTATTTGTTTTTTCTGACGTTCCGTTTCTTAATAAAAGTCAGCCGTATATAATGATTCGCAGCAAGCGCGTTACCTGGGCACTGGGGCAGATACTTCATGTCATTCTTTTCAGCGGTATTTATTACCTGCTGATAATGACTATATCTCTCATAATAATGCTGCCTGACGGCACCTTCGCCACCGATGGCTGGGGAAAAATAGTAAACACCTTCATAGAAACCGATGCAGGTTTTAAGGTTGGTCTGGGCTTTTCGTTTTACGAAACCATAGCAACCTACTACTCTCCTCTTTGGGCGAATGTATGCTGTTTTTTGCTTAATTGGCTCGGAATGTCATTCTTTGGTTTGCTGATGTTCTCACTCAGCCTCTCCACCAAGCCCTTTGTTGGCCCCGTTGCTGCAGGTATGCTGATTTTTGCAGATATGTATGTCTGTTTCGCATTTAATGCGCGAGAGCGTCATTTTTCTCCGTTGACTCTTACTCGTCTCGGTGAGCTTGATGCCCTCCATGTGACTAACTATCCCTCTCTGCAGTATGCATTATCCTTTTTTGCTGTTGGAATACTCGTATTTTCCGTAATTGCAATTATTGCCGTACGAAAAAAGCCTGTTGAAGTCATATCCGAGTTGTAGGAGGTAATTTACGATGTCCGAAAGTATAATATCAATAACTAACCTTGTGAAGAAATTTGGCGAGGATACTGTACTTGATGATGTCACAGTATCTTTTGAAAAAGGCAAGATTCACGGCGTTGTAGGTCGAAACGGCTCCGGCAAAACGGTCATGTTCAAGTGTATCTGCGGATTTATTCCTGCCACCTCCGGCGAAATTAAGGTGGACGGAAAAATAATAGGCAAAGACACCGACATACCCGATAATGTGGGAATAATCATAGAATCGCCCGGTTTTCTCCCGAACTACGACGGTTTTCACAATCTGAAATTTCTCGCAGCCATCAATGGGAGCATTACAGACGAACACATACGGGAAACCATACGGCTGGTAGGTCTTGACCCCGACAGCAAAAAACACGTAGGCAAATACTCAATGGGGATGCGCCAGAGATTGGGCATTGCTCAGGCGATAATGGAAGACCCCGACATACTCATTCTTGATGAGCCGTTCAACGGTCTTGACGTTTCAGGCGTTGAGGAAATGCGAGCCTTGCTGCTGTCACTGAAAGAGCAGGGTAAGACTATTCTGGTAGCCAGCCACTACAAGGAAGACGTAGATTATCTGTGCGACACCGTCATCAGAATGGACAAGGGACAGATTGTTGAGCGACTGAATAATGAAGTCCGAACACTCCCATGTTATACGGCATAACAAGCGCATATAATATACAGATTACTAAGCACTCAAGTTTTACAACTTGGGTGCTTTTTGTGTAATGAATAATATAAATACCATCATTATAGGTCTCGAAAATACTCTCCCGAAATAAAATTTCGGGATTTTTTATTTTTCTTATCAAAATCAGTTGAAAAATCCACCCCTCCTTTTGTATATAAACATGAAGCCGGTGGGAAAGCTTCAAAAACTATATAAGAAGGAGTGGTGCTTATTGACAATAGGTAACTTCTATTTTCTCACGGACAGGTATTTCGATAAGATGCGTGATATCGATAATACCCTGCAGCTCAACAAGATGGAAAACGGCAGATTTAAAGGCAGGCCATATCTGTGTGCTTTTGAAAAGCCGAAAGGTGTTTACTGGATGATTCCGATTTCGCACGGCGTTGAGAAGTATCGAAAGATATGGGAACGAAAGCAGGGTTATGACTTCTGGAGCAGATACGACACCATCATGTTTGGTGATGTCCTCGGACAGGAACGTGCCATACTGATTCAGAATATGTGTCCTGTTACAGAATGTGAAGAGTATGTTCGTGACGAATATCTGGATTACGGCGGTTACCCGGTACGGCTTGATGAAGCTACTCTTGAAATGGTCACTGATGAAGCACGGTACATACTTAGCAAGTCAAGAAAATATCCAAGGTTGTTGTTCACAAACACCGATGGAATATTGAGACGGTTGAACAGAGTGAGCCAAGGCTATTCGAATAACTCAGGGAATGTAATCTCTGCAGACTTTACGACTGATGCCGCAAACGGCATTGCAATTTAGGAAGGGGTAATAATTATGACTATTAAAAGAAACAACATCCGACTTTTACCAAGAGAAATAAGCGACTGTAATTATTTCGGCGAGAGGACCTGCGGCAAAGCATGGATTACAAGAATAAACCGTGGGGAGTGTTCATCATCTATCAGTAAGGTGAAGAGTGATATTGTCATTGGGAAAATCGCAGAAACAGCGGTTGCTGTCTTCCTCGATATGTGCGACAGCTCCATAGAACCCAAAGTGAACTTTGAAGTGTATGACAGCGGCATAGGCGATGTGTGTGACTTCATGATAAATGGATATCGAATTGAAGTAAAGTCATCGAGGTTTCCCGGAAACCTCCTTGTTGCAGAAGACGAGCTTCTTCGCAGAAAAGCTGCCGGGACACTGCCTCATGTTTACATTTACGCCTATGTACACGTTGACCCCGAAAAAGATGAGCCCACAGGAGATGTAACGATTTACGGGTATCATACTACGCTGAGAATGTTCGAAGACGGAAAGAATATTGAGTGCATCTCAAAAGGAGAACGCCTTACATCGTATGGCAAACCACTTACCTTTAATGCAGTATGCAGCTGCCGTAATGATTTGTACAGTTGGAAAGCAATTCCGGGTTTGCTTGCAGCGATGAAAAGCAAGCCGCCGTTTGACACGGACTGTCTTAAGCTGCCCGAATTCAAAAAAGGTGCTTAATGCACCTGCCCCCAGTATATGACTACGTCATATACTGGGGGCTTTCGTTTATTGAGGGCAGCATGAAAGAAAGCTCTCGATGATAACGCAGCTCACATCGAAGAGCGAAAGCTACGCCTAAGGGGTTATCCCGACTGCAGTCTTCGAAATTTACTCAATGCGGTCGGGGTAACCCGCTTAGAGAGGGGTATCCAGCTTAACGCACGAAGGTGAAAACTGCAAAAACTGAGAAAAGAAATTGTTTTTTTATAATCTCAGAAATTCGTTCAAAATATTGGGGTATTGCACTTGACCGCCACAATATATTGCGATATAATTCAATTGTAAGTTGATAGTCTCCTGCATCGACATAGCTTCGGTGCTTGATTGGTAGTCTGATGTGGGTGCATTGCGCCTATTCAGCCCCCTTGTGATAAACAAGGGGGCTTATTGTGTTTATAGGCTTATTGGAAACACAACTCGAATGAACAGTAATATCCGATGGCTGTGATAGCGGAAGGCTCCGGCACTCTATCCGTCCTTTCGCCGTAGCAGAGAGCCCATTGGACGCTCGTTGTCCGAGAATTGAATATGTGAACGCAGGCATCTTAAGGTGCTTGCAGAGATACGCTGATTTGAAATTCTGAGCCATTTCGAAAATTCGAGGCTCGATACACCAAATCGGCTTTGTTTATTGCCCACAGACGGCAGTTGTCTGTCTCTCGCACTCAGCAACCGGACTGATGCTGCGAGCAGTATTTAGGTGTGCTGATTTGGCACACATTCCGTTCCTTGGGAAGGCATAAAAGTGCCCGGCCCGTTTTCCCATTGTGGGGGTGGTAACCTTACGACCAGCTCAGATTATTTAAAGAAAGGATGTGACTAAAATGTCACGTAAATCTACCATGATACATCAGATGAGCCGTTCATTGAAGGAGCAATGCAAGTTTGGTGTATCAAAGCACGCCGAAAAGAACGGCGGTAATAGAGTGAAGGGGCTATTCTCCTATGAAACACACCGTACTTATTACAAGCACGGTATGACCTTCATTAACTGGGTGCTGAAGAAATACCCGAAGGTAAAAAATCTTAATCAGGCAAAGGAGTACGTCGCCGAACATCTTAACGAGCTCATTGCTCTTGGGCGAACACCATGTACTGTTCACACACGTGCCTTTGCACTTGCCTCAATCTGCCAATGCGATGTCAATGACTTTGGGGTAGAGCTTCCAAAACGATTGAGCAAGGATTTCACTCGTACCAGAAATACTCCTGACATCAGCGAATTTAAAGAAGAAACGATATATATCCATAAATTTGCTGAGTACACAGGAGCACGTCGAGGTGGCCTTAAAAGATTGACCACCGACTGTCTGAGCAGAGACAGCAACGGCCGACTGATGATTCGCTTGCACGAGAAAGGCGGAAAGATACGTCTGGCTCGTGTTGCAGGCGGCAAGGTTGGCGAAAAACACGTTACCGATGTCATAGAAAAGGCAAAGGAGAGAAATTCTATGCGCGGCGACGGTTGCAAAAAGGTATTTCCTGACAACATGATTCCCGAATACGAGCCCCTTCATCAACACAGACGAACCTATGCAAAAACGCTTTACAAGGAAGTAATCAAAAGCGGTGAACACAAGATAGCTGACCGTGGGCTCTATCGATGTCGTGGAGAACGATACGGCGAGGTTTACGACCGTACTGCACTGGCAATCGTCAGCTATAACCTCGGCCACGGTCAGCCCCACGAACTTCCTCACGAGGTAGAGCGAGTTGGTGTTGTTGTGACCAATTACCTGCGGTGAATGGAAACATTTTTGCTATTCACCGACTTAAAACTATGAAAGGAGATGTTACTATGAGCGATATAAATATCAATGATTACTCTGAAATGTTTTCTGAGTACCCTGACGTGATGACCGTAAAGGAATTACAGGCTGCTTTAAGTGTAGGATATACCACTGCGTATAACCTTGTCAGAGATGGCGTTATTCCCTCTAAAAAAACCGGTAAGCTTTACCGAATTCTTAAAATAGATGTTATCAATTTTCTTGCAGCTTAACACCGCCTAAATAATTGACACGAATCCTCCTGCGGCAGTATAATCTGTTTAAGTGGGAGGTTTCTTGTCATACTGAAAGGAGATTAATTTTATGACAGGAAGCGTTCAATCAAAAAATGGCATGCTATATTTAGTTTTAAATTATGTTATAGACGGAAAACAAAAGCGAAAATGGATTTCCACAGGGCTATCCGAGCGAGGCAATAAGCGCAAGGCACAGGAAATGCTGAAGGCTGAGCTTGAAAGATGCAGCGGCACAGAAATCAACTACGCCACAATGCCCTATCACGAGTATCTTGCGTACTGGCTGTCCGTTCATAAGGATAACGTTCGTCCCAATACATACTCTGCCATTCACGGCAATCTAAAAAATCATGCCATCCCTTATTTCAAAACCAAAAACCTGAGACTTATGGATATCACATCTGCCGATTTAGATGATTTCTACACTTATCTCAGCAAGTGTCCCCGTTGTGACGGAAAGCCCGGATTTCTTTCCGCACGAACTATTCGTCATAATCACACCACTATGTCTGCAGCTCTTTCTTATGCAGTAAAGCATCGCTATATAAAGTATAATCCCGCCGCAGGTGCCACCCCTCCCCACGCTAAAAAATACATCGGCAAAACCATTGAGCTGGACGATGTTCATCAATTACTGGAATTGATAAAGGGGAGTCCGTTGGAGGTTCCCGTAACTCTGATTGCATTTTATGGACTAAGACGCAGTGAGGCTGTTGGGTTAAAGTGGAGATGTGTCGATTTGAAAAAACGTGAACTGACAATCGAATGTGCTGCTATCGAATCTCGTGGAAACGGTGTTGTTGACGCAGATACCAAAACCGAGGAAAGTACGCGTATATTCCCTATTCCTGACAACATCCTTGAACTGCTCACGGAGGAAAAGAAATGGCAGGACAAGGAAAGTGTAGAATTTGCCAGGTACGGGTTTGCTTTCAATCCCGATGGGTATGTTTGTATGCATAGGGACGGAACCAGAATTACACCCAATTATCTTTCAAGGAACTTCAAGGAATTTATGCGCGAGCACGGACTCCCGGAAATCAGGCTCCACGACCTTCGCCACACTGTTGCCAGTAATTTATTTGAAATGGGTTATACGCCAAAAGAAGTCCAGGAGTGGCTTGGTCATTCATCAGCCAAAACAACACTAGACACTTATTCTCACGTTGTCAACAAAGACTCCAAGAAATTCATCGCTCAATCATTGATGACGGGAAATTCAAAGTACGAAAGTATATCTGAAGCAAAGCGTCCTGATTCATCTGCTTCAAGATGCTTTCCAAAAGTCTTAGATTTATCGCAGTACCGAAAGTCAGGCAGCTGATATCTCAATTTTGCTTTCAGAAAACCGTATTGCTCACAAACGGTGAAACACGTTAGAAACGGTGTTAGAATTTGCTCTTTATTGAAACTTTACTCTTGTTTTTGGACAAAAAGAAAACTTCCGAAAGCCGCATAAACATGCGATTTTCGGAAGTTCTAAATGGCGGGGGCAGAAAGACTCGAACTCTCGGCACGCGGTTTTGGAGACCGCTGCTCTACCAACTGAGCTATACCCCCGTATTGGTGGACCATCAGGGACTCGAACCCCGGACCAACCGGTTATGAGCCGGTTGCTCTAACCAACTGAGCTAATGGTCCAGACGGTTATTTGACAGCTTCAACATTATATTATGCCCGGTGCGGTTTGTCAATAGTTGTTTT
>JAZUPA010000120.1:0-9476 GCA_045604945.1 Acutalibacteraceae bacterium | reverse complement strand
CGTATTTTACCGGAAAGCAGAAGCTGGTTGATACCGGCGGTCGTGTAGACAGATTCAAGAAGCGCTTCAATCTCGACTAATATTTTGAAGACCGGCAAAGGCGGTGTGCAATGCACCGCCTTATTTGTCGTTTCCGGAGGTGAGATTCAGTGTCGGAATATGTAACAATAAAGCACGATGCCTCAGACGAATTCGTCGAAAAGCGCAGCCGCTTTATCGGGTATATAAAATATGTCACAACGGAAGAGGAGGCGGTGGAGTTTATAAACTCCATACGCTCGAAGCACTGGGACGCACGGCATAATGTCTATGCCTACAATCTCAGAGCCAACAACCAGAGCCGCTATTCGGATGACGGCGAGCCGTCGGGGACGGCAGGACAGCCGGTGCTGTCTGTGCTGACAAAAAGCGGCATAGTGGATGCGGTGATAGTGGTGACCCGTTATTTCGGCGGAATACTTCTCGGCACAGGAGGACTGGTGCGGGCATATTCCCATGCGGCAGCCCTTGCTCTCAGTGCGGCAGAGGAGCAGATAATGCGCGAATGCATAAACTGTACCCTCACATGCTCCTACGACCAGTACGGAAGAGTTTCGTCACTTATCCCCGAATGTGAGGGTATAATAGATGACTCTCAGTTTGGTGCAGAGGTTGATATAGCGTTCCATATTGCCCCTGAAAGCCTTACGCAGTTTGAAAAAAAGCTGGCGGACGCAACCTTCGGAAAGGTGTCGGTAACACAGGGAAGCTGTGAATTTTTCAAAATTTAAATATTTTTTCAAAAAAATAAAGGGATTTTGCATTTTGCTGCGTATATAGTAAGTAGAAGACTGAATAAGGGGGCGGGAAAATGACAATTCGTGAAAGAACCGAAAAGAACGAGCACCTGATACTCTGTGAGGATGCGACCTTTGCAGACAGGAGCTTCGGCAGGGAGGTCGATGAGGAAAAGTGCTCCATCCGCACTGAATTCCAGCGCGACAGAGACAGGATCATTCACAGCAAGGCATTTCGAAGGCTCAAGCATAAGACCCAGGTTTATCTTGCACCCTCCGGAGACCATTACAGAACGCGTCTCACCCATACCCTTGAGGTTGCCCAGATAGGCAGAACCATAGCCCGTGCGCTGCGGCTCAATGAAGACCTTGTGGAGGCAATTTCCCTTGGTCACGATCTGGGACATACCCCTTTCGGTCATGCGGGCGAGAGAGCTCTCAATGAGGTCTCAAGCTGCGGCTTTACCCACTATGAGCAGTCTGTGCGCGTAGTGGAGCGCCTTGCAGGGGAGGGAAAGGGCCTCAACCTTACAAAGGAGGTCCGCGACGGAATCCTGTGCCACACAAAGGGCAAGGAAGCGTTCACTCCCGAGGGCAGAATCGTGCGCCTTGCGGATAAGATCGCATACCTCAATCACGACATTGACGACAGCATCCGCGCAGGAATACTGACAGAAGAGGATATCCCCTCCGATATCAGCGCCATAGTCGGAAACCGTCACTCGGTACGAATAGATACAATGATAAATTCCGTTATCGAAAACAGTAAAAACGGAGTTATCAGAATGTCGCAGGAAGTGTGGGAGGCATTCATGCACCTGCACGATTTCATGTACGCATCGGTGTACAAGAATCCCGTAGCAAAAAAGGAAGAGGGCAGAGCAGAGATGCTTGTAAAGACTCTCTTTACCACATATATGAACAATCCCGAGCTTGTTCCCGATGAGTTTGCTCCCATAGTGGAGGAATCGGGAGTTGAGAGAGCTGTTACAGATTACATAGCAGGCATGACCGACGGCTTTGCCATAAGCGAATTCAACCGCCTGTTCATCCCTAAGGGCTGGGATAAGTAAAAAGTTTCGCACGTCTTTTTCAAAGGCGGCAGGGTTTTCAGGGGCAAAGCCCCTGAAGCGCCATCAATAGACAACGGAAAGGAGGCAGGGTCTGTGGCAATACCTGACGATTTCAAACGGGAGCTTTCAGAGAGAAGCGACCTTGGCGAGATAGCAAGCAGATACATAACCTTAAAGCGCTCAGGCAGAATGCTGCAGGGACTCTGCCCGTTTCATTCGGAAAAGACGCCCTCCTTCTACATCTACACCGACAGCAATTCCTATTACTGCTTCGGCTGTCAGAAGGGCGGAGATGTAATATCCTTTATAGAGCAGGTTGAAAACCTCGACTTTATGGAGGCTGTTAAGTTCCTTGCCGACAAGGCGGGAATGACCGTCCCCGAGGAGGGGATGGATACAGGCAGGATAAATATCCGCCGCAGAGTGTTTGAACAGAACCGCGCAGCAGCCCTGTTCTTCTATGAGCAGCTTTATACACCCGGCGGCAGAGAGGCACTCAGATACCTCCACGACCGCGGATTGACCGATGAGAGCATAAAGCGCTTCGGAGTGGGCTATGCTCCCGATTCATGGGATGCACTGAGCAAGCATCTGATGAGCAAGGGCTATCGCGGGGAAGAGATAATAACCGCAAAGCTTGCCTTCCAGAATCGCTACGGCAAGCCCTGCGATTTCTTCCGCGACAGAATAATGTTCCCTGTTATCGACCTTCAGAAGAATGTCATAGCTTTCGGCGGCAGAGTCTATAAGCCGGGAGCCACAGGGGGCAAGTATGTAAATACCGCAGAGAGCCCTGTCTATACAAAGGGCGAAAATCTCTACGGCATGAACATTGCCAAAAACTCAAAGGGTGATGAGATAATCCTCTGCGAGGGCTTCATGGATGCAATCGCAATGCATCAGGCAGGTATAACCAATGCAGTGGCGTCTCAGGGTACGGCAGTTACCCGCAAGCAGGCAAAGCTCATTGCAAAGTACGCAAAAAGGGTAATAATCGCTCAGGACGGCGACGAAGCAGGACAGAATTCAATAAAACGCTCCATCCCCGAAATGCAGGCGGAGGGGCTTGAAATCCGCGTAGTGGTCATAAAGGGCGCAAAGGACCCTGACGAATACATAAAGAAATACGGTGCCGAGAAATTCAGAAAGCTCATCGAGGGCAGCGCAAGCGGCACCGAATACCTTATAGACAGCATCCGCGCCAAGCACGACATGGGTACAGATTCGGGCAGAGTAAACTTCCTCAGGGAGGTTTCAAAGCTTCTGTCGACACTGGACACCATCGAGCGGGATATTTACGCTTCCCGCATCGCAACGGAGCTTGGGGTGGACAAGAGCGCGATAATATCAACCGTAAAGAAGGAAACGCGCAAAAAGACAGAGAACGAAAGCCGCGAGGAATTCAGAAGGCTTTCGGCTCAGGCAACAGGCCGCGCCGATGAGGTGAACACCGAGCGGCGCAATAACGTAAGGGCAGCGAAAATCGAAGAGGAGATAATCGCCTGCCTGTTTAAAAACCCTGACTATTATCCGCTCATAAAGGACAGGCTTACGAAAGAAAAGTTTGTCACGAGCTTCAACAGGACCCTGTACTCGGCAATCGTACAACAGATAGAAAGCGGCTTTCAGCCGGCATTTGCGAGCATGACCGAGCACCTGACGGACACTGAAATGAGCTCACTTGTGCGGATAGTAAATACAACGCAGAGAGAGAGAATGACAAAGGAGGAGTTCTCGCAGCTTGGGGATGAACTGATAAGGGAATCTGAAAAAATGACCCCAGAAAAAGCATCTTCGGCATCGGCTCAGGAGCTTAAAGACTACATCGAGTCGCTGAGGAAGCAGAAGACCGGCAAAAAATAGAAAAGGGGAATTGAATGACAAGGGAAGAGATTCACGAAGCAGTGATGAAAACCCGCGGTTCAAAAAGAAGGAAACTTCTGAGCATGAGATTTGGCTTTTACGACGGGAAACGCTATTCCCGGGCGGAAGTGGCAGAAGAATTCGGAATAACTGAGGCGCGTGTCAGACAGATTGAGAGCACCTTTGTCCGCAAAGGGCTGGAACCTCTCATGAACAGAAAATTTCTGGAAGGCTCCGGAAAAAGACACGACGAAAGCAATGGCTAAGAAGGGAAAGGAAGGGATTTATATGGCAGCACATACCGATGCAAAAACAGCCATAAAAGAACTTATTGAGCTTGGTAAGAGCAAGGGAAGCCTTACCAACCAGGAAATCATGGATGCGATCGGCGAGATCGACATCGTACCCGAGCAGATGGAGCGCTTCTACGACAAACTCGAGCAGCAGGGCATCGAAATCATCGAGGACGTTGTAGAGGACATCACCATTGAGAATGTAAACTTTGACATTTCCACAGGAGAGGACGCCGAGAACACCGGCGACTACGGCTCTGACGGCGTCTTCATTGATGACCCCGTCAAGGCATACCTCAAGGAAATAGGCAGAGTTCCCCTGCTTTCCGCAGAGGAAGAGATCGAGCTTGCAATCAGAATCATGGACGGCGATGCCGCTGCAAAGCGCAGACTGTCCGAGGCAAACCTCCGACTTGTTGTCTCCATCGCAAAGAGATACCTCGGCAGAGGCATGCAGTTCCTCGATCTGATTCAGGAAGGCAACCTCGGTCTTATCAAGGCAGTTGAGAAGTTCGACTATACCAAGGGCTTCAAGTTCTCCACCTACGCAACCTGGTGGATCAGACAGGCAATCACCCGTTCCATCGCCGATCAGGCAAGAACCATCCGAATCCCTGTACATATGGTTGAAACCATAAACAAGGTAAAGCGTGCAAAGAGCCAGCTCCTTCACGAGAATGCCCACGAGCCCACCCCCGAGGACATCGCAGAATACCTCCACATGCCTGTTGATAAGGTTCGCGAGATTCTGAGAGTTGCACAGGAGCCTGTCTCCCTTGAGACACCTATAGGTGAAGAGGAAGACAGCCATCTCGGCGACTTCATCGCAGACGACGATGCAACCACTCCCGATGATGCAGTATCCAACATCATGCTCAAGAAGCAGATGGAAGAGGTGCTTGAGACCCTCACTCCCCGTGAGACAAGAGTCATCAAGCTGCGCTTCGGTCTTGAGGACGGCAGATGCCGCACCCTTGAAGAGGTCGGCAAGGAATTCAAGGTAACCCGTGAGCGTATCAGACAGATAGAGGCAAAGGCTATCCGCAAGCTCCGTCATCCCAACCGCAGCAACAAGCTCCGCGGATACTCCTGATTATAAATAAAAGGGCGTGTTCTTACGCATATCACACTTGAATCGGATTACGCAATAAGAATAGTTGACTGTCTGGCAAAAGCGGACAAGCTTTCTGCAGAGGATATTGCCGCAAAGACAAGGGTTTCCCAGACCTTTGCACTGAAAATTCTCAGAAAGCTGCGCAACGGCAGTCTGGTAGAATCCATAAAGGGCGCACAGGGCGGCTACAAGCTTGCAAGAGAAGCCAAGGATATTTCGCTGCGGGATGTAATCGAGGCGGTGGAGGGACCGTATAATCTCTCCCGCTGCCTTTCTGACGGCTACACCTGCGCTCATGCCGAGGAATGCGGCGGCTGCTCATGCCGCTTCCAGCCGGTGTTTGACGAAATATCCGAGCTTGTCAGAAATAAGCTTGGCGAAACCACATTTGAAACGAAATAAACAGGGAAAAGACCGCTCATAAAAAAGAGCGGTCTTTTTACAATAAATGGTGTCATACCTGAAAGTTTTTCGCGTCTTTATTGTTGAAAGCGCTTTTAGGCTTTACGGAAGGAGGCACAAAAATGGAAGATTCAACAATAATCAGCCTGTATTTTGAACGCAGTGAAGCGGCGATAACAGAAACAGACAGCAAATACGGCGGCTTCTGCCGATACATTGCCTTTAATATTCTTGGCATAAGGGAGGATGCAGAGGAATGTGTCAACGACACATATCTTGCAGCGTGGAACAATATCCCCCCTCAGGTGCCGAATTCTCTGAGAATATTTCTTGGGAGGATAACAAGAAATATGTCCGTAAGCCGTCGCAGAGCGAATAGTGCAAAGAAACGCAGCAGCGGTACAGAGCTTATGTTTGATGAGCTCAGCGAGTGCATTCCCTCCGTAGAGACAGTTCAGAGGGCGGCAGACAACTCCGAGCTTACAGCCATGATCGAATACTGGCTCGATTCTCTCAGCAGCAGTGACCGTGCGCTGTTTGTGCGCAGATATTGGTTCTGCGAGACTGTAAATAGCCTTGCCAAAGCCTGCGGCAGAACTCCCAACAGCACTGCACAGAAGCTGGCAAGGCTGAGAAAGAGCCTGAGGACGACGCTTGAAAAGGAGGACATCATAATATGAAAAGCGATAATCTGTTTGACAGCATAACAGATATAAGAGACGACATAATTGAAGAGGCGAATAATTACAAATTCTCTGAAACACCGAGAAAAAGCCTATGGATTGCCGCCATTGCCGCAGTTCTTGTAATTGTGATTATTTCGGGCGTATTGCTGATACCCCCGAGAGAGGGTTTGCAGCCTGTGGAAAATGTAAAACCGCCCATGACAGATTTTCATTCGGACTATGCAATATCAGAAAGCGTATATCCATTGCTGAGCGATTTTCCTCAGGAAGAAGACTATCTCAGCGGCGGAGAATGTGACTATGACAGGTATTACGAGGCATACGAAAAGTGGTGGAATGATTACAACGCACAGATAAAAAAAGCGCAGGGCTATGAGCATGCCCTCGACAGCTTCCTTGAAAAAAGCCTGGGAGAGTTTTTGAAAGGCTCAGATACAGAAAATAAAATATACTCACCCGTAAATGTATATATGGCGCTTTCGATGCTTGCAGAGGTGACCGATGGAAGCAGCCGCGAGCAGATCCTTTCTCTGCTGGGCTCGGAGGATATGGATTCTCTGTACAAAAGCGCTTCGGCAGTCTGGAGCGGAAGCTACCGCAATGACAGTGCTGCAAAGAGCATCATTGCCGGTTCCCTGTGGCTTTCCGATGATTTTGAATACAATATGGAAACAATGAAAAGCCTTTCTGAGAAGTATTATGCATCTGCATACAGCGGCACAATGGGAGACCCGAATTACAGTCTTGCACTGCAGAGCTGGCTCAATGAACAGACAGGCGGTCTGCTGAAAGAACAGGCTGCTGATATAGCGTTTGACCCCGAGACTGTGCTGGCGCTTGCCTCGACAATTTATTACAAGGCATCCTGGCACGACAGATTTAACGAGGCGAACACAAACGCAGCAACATTCTATGGTGCTGACGGCAGTGAAATTATCTGTGATTTCATGAACCGCACCGACTACAGAGAATATTACCGGGGAGACCGATTTGGCGCAGTGTGTCTGGGACTTGGGAATAACTCAAAAATGTGGCTTATCCTTCCCGATGAGGGCTGCACTCCCTCCGACCTGCTTGAAGGCACCGAGCTGTCAGATTTCATAACAGCAGACAGAGGGGAAAGAAACAGCAGGCATCTGACAATAAATCTTTCACTGCCGAAATTCGATGTGTCTTCTCAGACTGAGCTTTCAGAAGGGCTCAAGGCTCTCGGTGTAACCGATATTTTTGATGTGGAGCTGTCCGACTTTTCGCCAATGGTGGCAAAGGATAACGATGGATCCTATGTGCTGGGAAAGGCTCATCACGATGCAAGAGTCATGATAGATGAGGAAGGCTGCACCGCCGCCGCATACACTGTTCTGATGGTGGATGGGGCAGGAGGGATAATTGAAGACGATGAAATCGATTTTATCCTCAACCGTCCCTTTATATTCGCAATAACAAGTGATATGGATATGCCGCTCTTTGTGGGCGCAGTAAATAACCCCGTGTGATATCATAAATGAAAACTCAGCAGTGCATGCATTGCTGAGTTTTCATTTATTAAACAGCTATATGTGCTTTATGCACAAAACAAACGTGCAATATTTGCGCAAAACTCCAAACTTGTCCCAATATTTAACTTTTAGATTGACTTTTGCCGGGATTTGAGTTAAAATCCATAGGCTAATCATAATGGGTTTATATGCCCCTTTTCGAATTTGGCGTCATCGGGGTTCCCGGCGCAAAAATTTGAAAATGGAAATTTTTCTAGTGATAGCAGCTAAAAGTTATTCACATTCGCCCTGGCATTTCTACATGGAATGACGGTAAAACCTGTATCTTTCTGCCGTTACAGATGCAGGCTATCGGACAACGGCGTTTAACCTTTAAAAGGAGTGATGCTTGGTAATGGCTAACATCAAGAAGGTCAAGCAGGGCCGCACAACCAGAATGAGTTTCTCGAAGATCGAGGAACCGCTGCAGATGCCCAACCTCATCGAAATCCAGAAGGATTCCTACAAGTGGTTCAGAGAAAAGGGACTGAGAGAAGTTCTCAGCGATGTCTCGGGAATCACAGACCACACCGGAAACCTTGTACTTGATTTCACCGATTACAGAATCGAGGATCAGTCAAAGTACACCGTTGAGGAGTGCAAGCTCCGCGACGCAACCTATTCCGGAAAGCTCCATGTCACTGCTCTGCTTCGCGACAGAGTTACAGGCAATGAGCGCGAGAAGGAGATATTCATGGGCGATTTCCCGCTCATGACTGACAGCGGCACCTTTGTTATCAACGGTGCAGAGCGAGTAATCGTATCCCAGCTCGTCCGTTCCCCCGGTGTTTATTTTGAAATGAACTATGACAAGACCGGTAAGCCTCTTCTTGCCGCAAAGGTCATACCCAACCGCGGTGCATGGCTCGAATATGAGACCGATGCAAACGACGTATTCTACGTCCGTATCGACAAGAACCGCAAGCTTCCCATCACAACCTTTATCCGTGCTCTTGATCTCGGCTCCAACTCTGAGATCATCGATTACTTCGGCGACGACGAAAGAATCAGAGCAACAATTGCCAAGGATACCACCGAAAATACAGAGGCAGCTGTAATCGAGGTATTCAAGAAGCTCAAGCAGGGCGAGCCTGCAGCACTTGAGAGTGCAAGAGCTCACATCAAGGGTCTCTTCTTCGACCCCAAGCACTATGACATTTCCGCTGTCGGCAGATACAAGTACAATAAGAAGCTTGTTCTTGCAGGCAGAATCACAGGCTGCACCCTTGCACAGCCCGTAATCAACCCCTTCACCGGTGAGTTCATCGCTGACGCAGGCGAGGTTGTCACCCGTGAGATGGCTGCAGAGATCGATGCAGCAGGCGTATTCTCCGTTGTTGTCACCCTTGAGGGCGGCAAGGAAGTAAAGGTGCTTTCCAACGGCATGGTCGACATTGCTCCCTATGTTTCCTTTGACGCAGCAGAAGAGTGCAACATCACCGAAAAGGTACGCGCAGTCGTACTCAAGGAAATCCTCGATTCCTGCGAGAGCGAGGATGAGCTCAGGGCAGCTCTTAAGAACCGCCGCGACGACCTTATTCCCAAGCACATCATCATCGATGATATATTCGCATCCATCAACTACATGATCTGCCTTGCCAACGGTCTCGGCACCACCGACGACATCGACCATCTGGGCAACAGACGTATCCGTTCCGTAGGCGAACTCCTTCAGAACCAGATGCGTATCGGCTTCTCCAGAATGGAGCGTTCCATTAAAGAGCGTATGAA
>JAZUPA010000119.1:0-3008 GCA_045604945.1 Acutalibacteraceae bacterium | reverse complement strand
GTCCAAAACCGCATAATTATGCGGTTTTATCAAATCTCTCCCTCCGAGTTTTGCTACGCAAAACCCACCTCCCTCGTCAGAGGGAGGCTCTAAAGAGGTTCTTTGACAGTCTGTGACCGATACATTCGTATCGGTCTTTTGCACTCATCCGTCCTTGCGGGCGATTCGGAGTTTGATTCTCACATCGCCGCCGATAAACTGATATCGTTTGTAATTGCCGTAGATTCTGGAGGTTATGCGCTCTGTATAGCGCTTTTCAAGGTCCTCAAACTGCAGATTTGTACTGATTATCGTAGGTTTCCCTGCACAAAGCCTTGTATCGATAAGGTCGTGAATGGTCGCCACAGAGAAGGCTGTGGAAAACTCTACTCCCAGGTCATCCAGAATCAGCAGGTCGCAGGATTTGCACAGATCCAGGGTGTTGTCGTTTGATACCGCTCTTCCGAAATGCTCCGCTTCGATCTTTGTCAGGAAGCTCTGGGCGCTGCCGTACAGCACTCCGTACCCCTTATCTATGGCTTCTTTTGCAATCGCCAGCGACAGGTGGGTCTTGCCAAGTCCCACTCCCCCCTGGAAAAGAAGGTTATCCGATTTCAGCGAAAAGCTTTTTGCATAGTCAAGGCATCTGCGGTAGATTCCGCTCATGAGCCTGCGGGGTGAAATGCCGTTTGCTCCTGCCTCCTCAGGATAGTGTCCTATGTCAAAGGTCTCAAAGGAGCAAAGCTCAAGGGGGGTTATGCTGTTGAGCTTTTCGTATCTTATCTTCTTTATGAGCTCGAGAAGGCAGCTGCAGGGAACGCCATTTGCAAAACCCGTATCCTTGCACACGCTGCACTCATAGGAAGGCTCAAGGGTGTCAACTCCGTTTTCCTCGAGTATCTCCTGCATTCTCTTCTGATGGTTCAGATTGCTTTCTGCAAGGCGGCTCATTGCCTGCTCAATATCCTCACCCTCAGAAAGAAAGCTCTTTGCTATCATGATGGAGGTTTTTGCTATTGCCTTTTCATGGTCTGCGTATTCAGGGGCAATCCTTACCAGCGCATCACGCTTTGCCTTTGCCTTTTCCTCGGCGCTTTCACGGCGCTTTGCAATTATCGCCATCGCTTCCTTATAGGAAGGAGCATCTATCTTCATCTTTTTTCAGTCCTTTTTTCAGTCGTCCTCTGTGATGTCGTCAATCATCTCATCCCAGAGCAGCTGTTCAATCTCACTCTTGTCATAGGTCGGGGCATATCTTCCCGAGGAGCTCTTTTTCTCCTTCGGCTTCTTTGTGTCATCCTCTTCCCTGAGCTTTGCGGCGGTGGTAATTCCTGCTTCGTGCCATTTTCCAAGAATTCCGTTCATATAGGAAAAGCTGAGCTTTCCCTTTGTGTTTATGCACCTTTCGTATGCTTCGTTTATAAGCTCCGAGGACATATTCCATTCGTTTATCCAGAGATTGCTGTAGTTTTCTTCCTTTACCGAGGGCTTTGCCCTGTCAATCTCCAGCAGCGAGGAAACCTTTCTCCACGCAGTGCGGGATTTTGTCTTTCTCCTGACCTTCTCCTCGGCTTTTTCTATGGTGTCTATCCCCTCTTCCAGCCATCCGAGACCTGTTGATTCTATATAGGAGGATGACATGCTGCCCGATACCTTGCAGTAGTGCAGCAGCACAGGTACAAGCTTTGGCTCAAATCCGTACCAGTGGGTAAGGGTTATGTACAGTGAAATTTCACGGTGGGAAAGATTCTTCGACAGAATAGCTTCAACCGCAAGCAGCATTTCCGCATAGGATTCATCCGCTGCCATAATTTCGGAACATTCTTCAAAATTATAGCTGATTCGCTCTTTTTTCTGCTTTGCGGGGGCTTCTTTCTTTTTCTTTTCGGCAGGCTCCGAGGGCGCTGCCTCATGCTTTTCTTCCCTCTCTGCTTCCGGTGCCGCCGTCAGGGTATCGCCCCGTCGTGCCAGCACTCCGCAGGTTATCCAGTAGCCCAGCGCATCCGCTGTGTCTTCCTTTGAAAGCGAAAGGGCTTTTGCCAGCTCTTCGTCCCCTATTTCATCCCCCGAATGTCTCAGTATATAAAGCAGCACCTTCAGAGATGCTGCGCCGGACAGCTTTATATGCTCATCCACTACGCTGGAAGGAACGGCAAACACCGAATTCCAGCAGCCTAAATTTACGCAATATTTCACGGTATTTCACCCTTTCCTGTCCTCATCGCGGCTGTTTTATTATTATAGCATACATTATCCTTTGCAAACAATATTTTTTTATTTTTATGTGGAAAAAAATACTTGCATAAGTTATACTAAAAAAGCCAACCTTTTATTATTTTGAAGGGTTAATAAGTTTGAGGGGGTTCACAACGTGGAATCTCACGAGTTTGACGTACTGATCAAACGTGTATCAGGCGGCGATACAGACAGTCTTGAAAAGCTATATAACGCCTGTGCAAAAGGCGTTTATGCCCTTGCATATTCCATTGTCAGAAGCCATGCTGCTGCGGAGGATATCATGCAGGATACCTTTGTGCGCGTGTGGGCTTCTGCCTCGACCTTCACCGCGAAGGGAAACGGAAAGGCATGGATATACCGCATTGCAAGAAATCTTGCTCTCAACGCCGTCACAAGACGGAAAACGGACAGTCTCGATGCCATTGAAGAGGACAGCGGCACTCTTCTCACCTCCAATGTTTCCACCGAGGACGCTGCGGTTACCGGTCACTCCATCGAACACGCTCTGAGCTTGCTTTCAGAAAACGAGCGTGAGGTCATAACGCTGCACTCCATGAGCGGTCTTACCCTCAATGAGATTGCAGTTCTGCTTGACGTTCCTCTGGGAACGGTCAAGTGGCGGCATGCCCAGGCACTCAAAAAGCTCCGCGGCATGCTGTCGGATATTATTTAGAAAGGAAGGTGCTGTGTATGAATGAACAGGATATTTATGAGCTTATAGGCGAATCCTTTGATGATAAAATCAAACTTGATTTTGACGATGTGAAAAAGCGTATAGCAGATCTTCCTTC
>JAZUPA010000118.1:0-7298 GCA_045604945.1 Acutalibacteraceae bacterium | reverse complement strand
GATCCGACTTCAGATATCGCAACGTTTCCTTTGTTAGCAAAGAAATGAACAATAACACTCATCCAGTGAATGTTATTCATTCAACAAAAGCAAATACGGACAACCGCAAGGGGTTGTCCCTGCGGTTTTGGGTAAGGTTTGTGATTTCGGGAGGGCATGGATGCCCTCCCCTACGGATTTGGGGTGTAAGGCGGGTTGCCCTGCATGGGGATTAATCTGTCAAATCTCTCCCTCAGTCACTTCGTGACAGCTCCCTCGTCAGAGGGAGCCTTAAATTTACTCATATTTTTTCAACAACCACCAGTGCCTCATAGGGTCTGAGGGTTATTTTTTCTGCGGTGATGTCCGCATTCTGATACACCTGCTGGATAAGCTCTGCATTGTCTGAGAAGGTGCGGATAAATTCGTTTTCCTTTTCACTGAAGTTGCACACTACGGTTATCTTTTCGCCCTCATGGCTGCGCTCGTAGGCAAAGACCTCATCTGCAGTCTCAAGCAGAGTGAAGTCGCCGTATTTAACGGTGTCGCTGGTCTTTCGGTATTCTATCGCCTGCTTATAGCTCCAGAATACGGAATTTTTGTCCTCAAGGGCTGCTTCTGCGGTGATTTCGGGATTGTTGCAGCGGGCGGCTATCCATGGCTCTGCTTCGGAAAAGCCGCAGTTTCTGCTGCTGTTCCACTGCATGGGAGCCCGTGCATTGTCCCTGCCCTTTGCCTTTATCCCCTTCATGACCTTTTCCATATCCGCGCCCTTTTCCAGCTGTTCACGCCAGTAGTTGCGCATTTCGATGTCGTCGAATTTTTGGGGGTCATTTATCTCGGCGTTGGTCATGCCGAATTCCTCGCCCTGATACACAAAGGGTACTCCCCGGAGATAATGAAGGAGGATTCCCATCATCTTTGCACATTCATTGCGGTATTTTCCCTCTGTTCCCCAGCGCGACAGGGCTCTTGGCTGGTCGTGGTTATTCCAGAAAAGTCCCACGCAGCCTTCATCCCCCAGCTCTGTTTCCCAGCGGTTTATTATCTCCTTGAACCTCTTCATCGAGAAGGGTGCAAGGTCCCATTTGCAGCCGTTCTGCTCGTCGATGGATATATGCTCAAACTGGAAAACGCAGGTCAGCTCGCCCCTTGCGGGGTTTGAGAAAAGCTTTGCTCTTTCAACATTTGCGCCCCCTGTTTCTCCCACGGTGAAGCAGTCGCGGTCTTTCATGGTGTTTTCGTACATCTCATGTATGAAGCGGTGGGTATCCTCGGTATTTCCGCAGTTGCCCTCGTCGATATGCTTGCCTATCATATCGATGACATCCATGCGAAAGCCCATTACTCCCTTATCGAGCCAGAAATTCATCATATCGTAGATTTCTCTGCGGAGGCTTTCGTTGTGCCAGTTAAGGTCGGGCTGCTTTTTGCTGAACATATGGAGGTAATATTCTCCTGTTGCTTCGTCATATTCCCATGCGCTGCCGCCGAATACCGCCATGGTATCTGTTGGGGGATTGCCGTCCTTTCCCTTTCGCCAGACATAATAGTCCCTTCTGGGGCTGTCCTTCGAAGCGCGGGACTCCACAAACCAGGCATGCTCATCGGAGGAATGATTTACTACAAGGTCAAGAATCACCTTCAAGCCCCTTTTTCCTGCTTCCTCTATAAGCTCGTACATCTCTTCGTTTGTGCCGAAGGAGGGGTCGATCTCAGTATAGTTGCTGATGTCGTAGCCGTTATCGTCCATGGGGGAACAGAAAACGGGAGTTATCCATATTATGTCAACCCCTAGTAAGGCGATATAGTCAAGCTTTTCGATGATTCCCCTGATATCTCCTGTGCCGTCGCCGTTTGTATCAAGAAAGCTCTTGGGGTAAATCTGATATACTGTGCCTGAGTGCCACCATTTTCTTTCCATTTTTATCTTCCTTTCAAGGTTATTAAGAAGGTTTAAGAATAAAGCGTAACAGTTGAATTTTGTTTAAGTTATGTTAAAATATTCTCTGTCAAGAGGTGATAACTATGAAAAAGCTGATGCTCATAATCAATCCCAATGCAGGCAAGAAAAAGATTCGCTCTCAGCTTTGCGATCTTATAGAGCGGCTTACACAGAACGGGTTCATTCCCACCGTTTTCATTACAGACCCCGTATATGGCGCGGAAAAGATTGTTGATCAGTATTCCGATGATTATGACCTCATAGTCTGCAGCGGCGGTGACGGCACCCTCAATCAGGTTATCAGCCGTCTTCTGCGGAAGGAGAAAAGACCCCCTATCGGCTATATCCCTGCAGGCACTGCCAACGACGTTGCAAAAAGTCTTGACCTTTCAAACGACATAATCAAGGCTGCTGACGATATTGTTACTGCTGTGCCGACGCCTTTTGACGTGGGAACCTTCGGCAGCTCAAACTTTATCTACATCGCATCCTTCGGCGCTTTTACCGAGGCTTCATATTCCGCTCCTCAGGCTACCAAAAACGCCCTCGGACATCTTGCCTATGTTCTTGAGGGAATCAAGAGCGTGCAGAATATCAAGTCCTATCACATCAGAATAGAGACTGAGGATGCTGTCTATGAGGATGATTACGTCTTCGGCGCTATGATAAATTCTTTCTCCTTTGCGGGAATGTTCAAATTCAACAAGGATTACGTTGCCTTTGATGACGGGCTTTTTGAGGTTATGCTCATAAAGACTCCCCGCACCCTTGCGCAGCTTCAGAATGCCGTTGTATCGCTGCTTTCACAGAAATACGACGACCAGTCCCTGACCGTTTTCCACGCTTCAAAGCTCCGCGTCACCTGCGATGAGCCCATTGCATGGACTACCGACGGCGAATTCGGAGATGTGTATAAATCGGTCAATCTCCATGTCAATAAGCAGGCTGTTCAGCTTCTGCTCAAGGACGGAACCTTCCTCGGCGGTCTCAGGGACGCAGCGCAGGAGGAAAACTGATTCTATATTGGAATTATAACAGCACAGGTATTGTTTTTTCAATGCCTGTGCTTTATTTATGTGTAAGCTTTTGCAGTGCGGCATCAGAACACCTCATCCGTCTCGAGCAAGGCTCTCGCCACCTTCTCCTCAAGGAGAAGGCTCCGGGCTGCTTTTGCAATGCCGCCCTCTGAAAATGGGGGCGGCATCAGAAAACCTCATCCGTCTCGAGCAAGGCTCTCGCCACCTTCTCCTCAAGGAGAAGGCTCAGGGCTGCTTCAGTGCCGCTCTCTGAAAATCGGGGGCGGCGTCAGGACACATCATCCGTCTCGAGCAAGGCTCTCGCCACCTTCTCCTCAAGGAGAAGGCTCAGGGCTGCTTCAGTGCCGCCCTCTGAAAATCGTGGGCGGCATCAGGACACCTCATCCGTCTCGAGCAAGGCTCTCGCCACCTTCTCCTCAAGGAGAAGGCTCAGGGCTGCTTTTGCAGTGCCGCCCTCTGAAAATCGGGGGCGGCGTCAGGACACCTCATCCGTCTCGAGCAAGGCTCTCCCCACCTTCTCCTCAAGGAGAAGGCTCAGGGTTGCTTGGGCAGGCAAAAAACCGCATCGGTTTTCCGATGCGGTTTTTCTTTTATTACGGCTATCCCTCTGCGCCGGGGTCGGGCTGAGGCTCAGGGTCGGGCGCCTTTGTTGTGGTGGTCGTTGTGGTAGTGGGCGCCTCGGTTGTGGTAGTCGTCGTAGTTGTGGTTGTAGTAGTTGTAGTGGTGGTTGTGGATGTTGTCGTCGACTCTGTAGAGGTAGTGGTGGATTCAGTTGAGGTGGTGGTACTGGTAGTGGTCGACGATGAGGTGGTGGTGGATTCTGTGGATGAGGTGGTGGACTCGGAAGATGAGGTTGTGGAGATTACGGGAGGCAGAGTTGTGGACTCTGTGGTGGTTGCGGAGGTCTCGCTCTCCTCGGTCTCACCGTCATCCGTTGCAAAGGAACTCTTGTTGGTTATGAACCTTGTATATGCATCATTTGCAACACCGCCGCCATGAACAGGACATATGGGCATCTTTGTATTCTTGTGGTAATAGCCTGTTGCTGTTGAAGGACAGCTTGCACTGGCAAGACCGCCTGAGGATGCGCAATACTTATAGGCTACTATATTGCCGCTCATATTCTGGAAGTTCTTGCTGTCAAGTCCCTTATGGGCTGCCTGCATTACAAGCTTCCATGCTGCCATTGCGTGGTTGGGGCTTGTGATCTCCAGCTCAGCAGGAATATCGTAGCCGAACCAGCAGGCTGCCACATAGTGAGCTGTACCGCCTGCAAAGTATCTGTCCTTGTTATCGGAGGTTGTACCTGTCTTGCCGAATGCTGTATGACCGCTGATCTTTGCGTTCTTTGCAGTACCGTTGGAGCCGTAAATCGGGTTGCGGAGCAGTCGGTTCATTATGGTTGCGGCATCCTTGGAGAATGCCTGGATAGGTACATTCTTGGTGTTGTCGATAAGCAGGTTACCGTCAGCATCGTACACCTTGGTGTAGAACATCGGGTCGTAAAGCTTACCGCCGTTGCCGAAGGTCGCATAAGCGGCGGTCATCTCAAGAACGGTTACACCGTCGGTAAGCGCACCGAGACAGGTGGAGGGGTTTTTGTCGCTGAATACCGTTCCGCCTATTGTTCTGCTGGAAACAAGGGTAAGTCCCAGTCTTTCGGTCATGAAGTCAAAGGCTCTGCTGTAGCCGATATAGGTGGAGATTCTTACCGCCACGCAGTTTGCGGATATCTCAATACCCTTTGCTGTGGGGATATTCTTGCCTGTGTAGCTTGCATAGCCTGAGTTCTTGGGCCAGTTCTTGCCGTTGACCTTCAGGGACGGTGAGTTGGTTACGGGGGTGGAATATTCAAGATATCCCATCTCTACCGCAGGACCGTAAACCGCCAGAGGCTTCAGTGCTGAACCCGGCTGACGCTGGGACTGAGTTGCTCTGTTGAGCACAAGGTCGGATGTCTTGGTGCCTCGTCCGCCGGAAAGCGCCTTTACTTCGCCTGAGTAGTTCATGACTACTATCGCGCACTGGGGCTGGGTCTTTCTGGGGAACTTCTTGAAGTTGCTTGCGTTTGCGAAAATATCGTCAACCTTGTTCTGAAGCTTGAGGTCCATGCAGGAGTAAATCTGCAGACCGCCGTTGTAGACAGCCAGCTTTGCCTCTGTCTCGGACATGCCCGCCTTCTTCTGGAGGTCTTCTCTCAGCTCGTAGATTATCTGGTCAACATACCAGTTGTTGTAGCTCTTGGTCTCGGGATTGTAACGGGCATTCTCGTTGTAGACCATGTTGGTGATCTCATCGTATGCCTGATCGTATTCCTCCTGAGTGATAAAGCCGTTGTTGAGCATCTCCTTGAGTACCCAGTGAGCTCTGTCCTTGTTGTTGTCGGGCTGATACAGGGGGTTATACCTTGAAGGGTTCTTGGTTATACCCGCAATACAGCAGGATTCCGCCAGTGTCAGCTCGGAAACATCCTTGTCGAAATATGTGTTCGCCGCCGCCTGTACACCGTTGCAGCCGTTGCCCAATGCGATGACGTTCATGTATGATTCCAGTATGGTCTTTTTGGAGTATATCCGCTCAAGCTCAAGGGCTCGGAAAATCTCCTTCAGCTTACGCTCGATACTTACCTCATTCTCTTCGGTAACGTTCTTTATAAGCTGCTGGGTTATGGTTGAACCGCCCTGGTTATCGTCGGAAAGGTGGAGGAACATATTACCGAAGGCGAATATTGTTCTTCTCCAGTCAACGCCTGAGTGGGTCCAGTAACGCTTGTCCTCGATGGAAACAAAGGCATCCCTTGTATTCTCGGGGATGTTTTCGTAGTCGACCCATGTTCTGTTCTCAGAGCCGTGGAGCTCCTGGAAAACAAAATAGTTGCCGTCGTCACCCTGGACATAGATGGAGGATGTGTAGCTCATCTTGAGGTTGTAAAGGTCAAAGTCTATATCCTTATCGAGGAATGCAAGGACATAGATCATTGCAGTGGCGCCCACTATGCAGCCTGTCATGACGCAGATGAGCAGCACCGTTGCAACGGCGCTCATTATATACTTGAGTATATTTCTTGTGACCTTCCACCACTTGGGTACGTTCTTCTTGCGGTTGCTGTAGTATTCATCATACTTGCTGCGGGTCTGTGAGCGTACTGTTTCGCGTCCGTCGTCGGGGATGTACTGTGAACGCACGGTTTCATCGATATGAATCTTCGGTCTGGGCTGTCTTGCACCTGCGGTGCGTACAGTGTCGCCCTCAGGTCTGGCGCCGCCGTTTTCCACCCACACACGGGGATAGTGGGGCTCCTCATGATCCTTTGACGGATTTTTCAGGCGCTTTGCAAATACACGCAGGTCAACCTTCAGGTTTTCCCATGTATCTACGCAGGCGTTTCCAAAATTCTTCGCAAAATCAACTATTTTGCTCCACAGATCAGCAAAAAATACTTTCATCTTTTCCATGAAGTCCAATGTCGTTTCGCCTCCTTCTGTTCTGCTAAGGTTCCTTTTACCCGCTGTCAATCAGTATAAAGACTTACACTCTGTCAAAAATACTATAAAATCAATCAGAAAGGACTGACAGATAATGTCTTCGGACAAAATCCGTACCGCCGCTCTCTCTGCCCTGCTTGTATGCGCTGTGCTGATATCGGGCAGCTTTATCCCTGCTGACCGTTCAGGCAGCGCCGCTCCGACCTCGGGCAGTATATCTCCCTGCGAAAGCCCGACGGAATATTCCATCCGCGCCTTCGGCGACTGCATAGGAATATTCGTCTCAGGCTGCGACACACCCGTCAAAACCATCAGCGTTGACCCGAAATCACTTCCGGCAGACGCTCAGGTTCTGCTCCAAAAGGGAATCACCGTCGGCAGCCGCGAAGAGCTTTTGCTCCTTATCGAGGACTACATCAGCTGATGTACGGCTCCTCTTCTGTATATTATATATTTTTCTGCCCGAATAATCAACATCTTAATTGAATGTCTTTTGTCATTCTTTTATGGATTTTATTACAATTTTTTTATCATTCCGACAATATTACAAACCTTCGACCCTTCGGAAAGGAATTTTTGGATAGTTTTTCACATTTCCTTTTTCTTTCTGAAAATATTTAATTTTTTGTTTTTTAGTAAAGACAAAATCATATTTGTAGTGTATAATAGCTTCGCAGCGTTTGCTGTGAAGCTATTGCCGCCGCAGAGCGGCGTAAATGCTTTTAAGGTTTAATTATTATTCACGGCGTTTTCCGTATATTGCGGAGACAATATACGGACGCCTGAGAAGTCATTGCCGCCGCAGAGCGGCGTCAGACTGTCAAAGAACCTCCCTAGAGCCTCCCTCTGACG
>JAZUPA010000117.1:0-2821 GCA_045604945.1 Acutalibacteraceae bacterium | reverse complement strand
TACCGAAGGCGGAACTACCGTAAACGGCAAGCAAGTCGGAAAGGATTGTGACTTTCCCGACAGCATGGGAATTATTATCGAAACACCGGGCTTTATTCCGTATTATTCGGGATTGCGCAATCTCAAATTGCTTGCAGGTCTCAACAGGAAAATTGATACAGATAGAATAAAAGAGACTATGCAGCAGGTAGGGCTCAATCCAAATCTTCGTCTGCAGGTGCGTAAGTATTCCCTCGGTATGCGCCAGCGTCTGGGCCTTGCTCAGGCAATTATGGAAGACCCGTCAATACTTATCCTCGATGAGCCCATGAACGGACTTGATAAAGACGGCGTCGCCGATATGCGCCGCTATCTTCTTGATTTAAAAGCGAGAGGGAAGACTATCCTTATCGCTTCCCACAATACCGAAGACATTGAACTACTCTGTGACACAGTATGTGAGATGGACAAAGGTGTTATGATGGCAATACATTGATTTAAGAAGAATTCGTGATTGTTCTGTAAAGGTATATGAATGAGCACATTAGTATTAACAGCCAAGCCTCTTGTTGAGAGGCTTGGCTGTTGAATTTTGTGATAATTATTAATCTGGAAATGCTATCATTTGCAAACATAATGTAAGACGTGGGAGGTTTCTAACAGTTATCTAACAAATTGTTGTGTCAATGGTTTTGTTACCATTTTTTATTTGCTGATATTTACAATTTTTAATAAGCAAGCCTTGTGCTGACTGAACATAAGTAACAATAAAACGGGGCGAATACGTATTGATAAAAGCAACTTATACAACTCCAAAACCGCGTGCCGAGAGTTCGAGTCTTTCTGCCCCCGCCAATAACGAGCCGCACAAACCGCATGGTTGTGCGGCTCGTTTGTTTTCACTAAAGAGTTTGACCCTTATTCTGACCCTTTAGGCGTTGGCATCTATTATTACGTCTTTTGATCTATTGGATATATTTTGAATAAAGTTCTCCATTCGATTTGCACCGTCTAATCTCATACGCTCAGATACATGGCCGTAAACATCCATTGTAAAGGATGCTGCGTGATGGCCAAGGTTTTCCTGTACTGTCTTCATATCTATCCCTGATTCGATAGCAGCCACGGCATATGAGTGACGCAGGTCGTGAAAGCGTGTGGATTCCATTCCGATAGATCGCATAACCTTTTTAAAGCTGTGAGATACAGTAGTATGAGAAAGATGGGCTCCGAGTTCATTGGTGAAAACAAGATTGTCAGAATTGTTCCATGCGCTGCCGGCGTTTTTCTTCCATTCCTTTTGTCTGGCTTTCTGCTGTCTGAACAATTCTATAACCGAAGGTGGTATACATACAGTGCGTCCCTTACTGTTTTTAGTGGGAGCGAGCTTGTATTTACCGCCTTTTTTCTTTTCCTGAATGAGCTGTTTATTTATGATGATAATTCCTGTATCGAGATTTACGCAGTCCCACGTTAGCCCCAGAATTTCACCTTTTCGCATACCGGTAAATAAATCTATTGTATACAGAAGTTCATAGCAGTGACCTTTAATAGCACCGAGAAAATTGACAATACGGCCATCGGTTAATGGCTTGAGTTCGGGCTTTTGGACTTTAGGAAGAGATACATTATCAGCAGGATTGAAGCGAATATGTCCAATTCTCACCGCCTGAGACAGACCTTTGTGCAGGACACCGTGGATATTTTTGATGGTTTTGGCAGTGAGGGGTTTCTTTCCTCGAGTGAGGGAATTGTACATTGACTGAATGTCACTTGTTTTGAGTGCAGAGAGCTTTATAGTACCAAGTTTAGGCTTGATATGAACACGAATCTGACATTTGTAAGTAGTTAATGACAATTCTTTTATATTGTTCGTATATTCATCGACCCATTTGTCCATCCATTCTCCGACAGTCATATGGGAAGGTTCAATAAAGATACCCTCGTCAATCTCAGATATAATTTGTCTTAGTTTCTGTGACACTTCTTTCTGAGTTTTGCCATATACACTGCGTTGTATCTGTTTTCCGGTTTCGGGGTTAAAGCCAATTGTATAGCGAGCCTCCCAGCGACCGTCCTTGCGTTTTCGGATTGTGCCGTTTCCTTGCGCTCCTCTTGTTGCTTTTCTTGCCATTATATCGCCCTCCCTCAGCTGTCGTACATCATAAACTCACGGGCAAGGTAAGCGGCGGTGGCATCGTCGTTGGTCTTGCGCAGATCTTCTTCGATACCTCGGCGCAGGTCGCTGTACTCTTTTGCATAGTCGTCGAGGTATGCCTGCATCCTGGCGGTTATCATCAGGTGTGCATAGGAGAACACGTCTTCCTCCATCAGCCTGTCGAGCCAAGATCGGGTTGTCATCGTGGTTTCGAGTGTATCTTCATACTCAGGAATATTGTAGCTTGCAATGCTTCCGTCACTGAACATCACATGAAGAAGTCCTGTGTCCATATCGTAGCCTGCCATGATAAAAATGCTGTTGTTCATTTATACCTCCGTTTCTGTGTTGGAATTGAACATTGCCGTCAATTCCATTATACACTAAATTGCCGCAGAAAGCAATCGCTTTAAAGCGTTAAATCGCTCGTTCTCTGTCTTTGCTTTTCTTCGGGCAGTTAATGAAATGAAAGCTGTTGGCTACATTTTCAAGCCTGTGTCGAATCTCGGTAAACTCTTCTCTGACCGTTGAGTCAAGGTTTACCGTATTATATAGTGTTCTGTTTATCCCAGCCCGAATCGACCACAGCTCACGAACATAGCTCCAGTATTCCTCAGGAGGCGAAGCCGGAGGGTCATAGCCGCTGAGAATTTTGCGAATATATCCCTCACGAGAGAAGGTTGT
>JAZUPA010000116.1:0-17549 GCA_045604945.1 Acutalibacteraceae bacterium | reverse complement strand
CTCGGCAGCAGAAATGACAACATTCTTCGGCAAGCCGTCAACAAGGTTTCTTCCCTTTATCACCATTCCCTCTTCATTTTCATAGGGGAAAGCGGAGCCGATCTTGACCTTGACCTCTTCAGCGGTTCTTTCACCGATGAGAAGGTTATACTTTTTCTTTACATAGGATACTATAGCCTCGTCAAACTTATCGCCTGCAACGCGGACGGAGCATGCGGTAACGATATCGCCAAGAGAGATAACAGCAACCTCACTGGTACCGCCGCCGATATCAACTACCATTGAGCCGGTTGCCTCCGCAACGGGCAGACCTGCGCCGATAGCTGCTGCCATGGGCTCCTCGATAAGGTCAACGTCGCCGCCGCCTGCCTGCTTGGTAGCATCCTCAACAGCTCTTCTTTCAACTTCAGTAACGCCTGAAGGTATGCATATTACAACTCTGGGGCGGGAGAAAAGGTTGGTCTTTACAGCCTTCTTGATGAAATACTTGAGCATGGTTGCGGTGATATCAAAATCAGCAATAACGCCGTCCTTGAGGGGACGTACGGCAACGATGGAGCCGGGGGTACGGCCGATCATATCCTTTGCCTGAGCGCCGACTGCCAGAACTGTATCTGTTCTGATATCAACAGCAACAACAGAAGGCTCGCGCATTACGATGCCCTTGCCCTTGATATATACGAGTGTATTTGCGGTACCGAGGTCTATACCGATATCTCTAGCAAGAAAATTCATATATCTTATCCTTTCTCTGATTAAGGCAATTTATTTATTAATGGCTTATATCTGCAAAAACAGGTTCCCTTTGCAATAGTTAATTTTATCACAGTTTTACATAATACACAACATCGAAATTATTACAGATTAAGCTCAAGATGTTAATTTTTTGCGAATTTATACTCTCAGACCGTGGTCACGAAGCTGTCTGCGAAGCTCGCATACAGGCACTCCGCGGCAGCTGTTCACATCGCCGTTTACCCTCTCGACGAAGATTTCCGCATAGCCGTTGATGTCATAAGCACCGGGGCATCTGAGATACTCATCGGTAGAGTTGAGATATCGCTCTATCTCAGCTTCGGTATAATCGGTCATCTGCACTGTTGCCTTTGTGGAGAATGCAATCTGGATATAGTCGCTTACCAGATGCACGCCTGTGTGTACCTCATGAGTTTTTCCTGAAAGGCGCAGAAGCATACGCTTTGCATCCTCTCTGTTTTTCGGGTAGCCGAAAAGCTCGCCCTCAAGACAAATGATGGTATCAAGTCCCAGAACCATATTGGAGGGGTAATATTTCAGTACGGTTACAGCCTTCTGTGCTGATAGAGCGCGGGCTACCTCCATGGGAGGCAGGCGCTTTCCCGTTACAAGAGTTTCATCCATATTGGGATTTACAACCATGCACTCGACACCCATTCTCTGCAGGGTTTCGACGCATTTATTAGAATCTGCCGCAAGTACAACCTTCATTTCTTCCGTTTCCTTTCTTGTTTCCGTCCTGTATTCCTCTTTATGCCTTGACTGTCAGTCTCACCACATACACTCTGCGCATATATTCCGCATCGTGCTCCATGTAGCTTGTGACTGCGTATTCTGTTATTTTTATCGCAGAGCTCTTGTTTGCAGCCTTGACTGCGCTGTTGAGCATGTTGCTCTCAGCTATCAGCCACTGATTTGCCGCCACTGCAGAAAGCTCCGTATCAAAGCGTATATTTACAACCCTTTCACCGCTGCCCAGAGCGTCCTTTATCTCCGCAGTAAGGTTATCGCGGGATGCTTCGCTCAGGGTGGCAATGTAAAGAGCTTCTCTTTCAAAGTAATTGTATTCCAGAGAATCAGCCTTCGGCATGGCAAAGTTATAGAAGCTGTCACCTGCCTGCCCCGACTGTATTCTCTCATCGGTAAGCTTCTCAAAGCCGTCGCTTATTTCATGGTCAGCCTTTATCATCTCATCGGTGAAGTTGAAATAGGAGTGCTGGATGATCATTGACGGCTCCGCCAGGACAGGGTCATCCCATGTGACATCGAGATGATACCACTCGCCCTCGATATTTACAAGCAGCCATACATGCGCCATATCAGCAGCCGTGCCGTGTACGGCATAGCTCTCAATTCCGACGCACTCCAAAAGCAGCTTTGCAGCCATTGTATAACCGCCGCAGATGGCGCGGTGGTTCACAAGAGCTCCGTAGGAGCTGGATGCATCGGGGTCTGCGCTGTCGGCGCTGACCGCATCGGAATCATATTCGCACTCGGATACCAGTCTGTCGTGGATATATTTTTCCCTTTCGTATTCCGTAAGATTCCTGGGCATGTCCAGGAGATATGCCGATACCGCATTCTCCAGCGCCCTTGCCTTTGCCATTGCTTCATCGTAGGAATAGAAGGAGTAGAACACTATAAAATGTCCCTCTTTGAAATTGTAGTCAAGAGAGTAGTTTCTTGAAAGCCAGAATGCTTCGGGGTGGTCGTAATAGACCGCCTCTTTTACCATGTATATCTCTGCACTTGTCAGATTGGGGATGTACGCCCTTTCCATCTGACACTCGCCCTTTTCTCCGCCCCCTTCGTTGGTGAAGCGGAAAATGGCTTTTTCCATAGCCTCGTAAGCTTCCCGCTGACTTTCGCTCGTAAGACTCATATAGCCTGTCCTGTCCGCGGATGCTTCATAATGAGCGCTTTTGGGCAGTGCCATGAAAAGCTCCGATACGGTCTGGTCATGCTCGCCGAAAACGTCTGTCCCCAGCGCTTCCAGCACCTCCTGCATTCCCTCGCCGTTATTCAGGCTTCCCATCGTGGCGCAGTTATTGCAGCCGGACATCAGCATGCAGCAAAGCAGCACCGATATTATGACCGCTCTGGCGGTTTTTGTGCTTACTATACGCTTCATCTGACCCTCCGATAGCAAAAATCAATCCTGATTTTCAGACGGTGTCTCTTCTCCGCCTCTGCCCGTTGAACCGAAGCCTGCAGTGCCGCGCTCTGTCTGGGACAGGGATGTCACAACCTCTGCAGTCATAGTGGATACGGGAACTATGACCATCTGCGCGATTCTTTCCTGAACGCGCAGCTCATAGGGCTCGTTGGAAAAATTGGAAAGACCTACGATGATCTCTCCTCTGTAATCGCTGTCGATAAGTCCCACGCCGTTTGAAAGGGTGAGACCGTGGCGTATGCCGAGACCGCTTCGGGCAAGAATAAAGGCGGCATAGCCTGAGTTTGGCAGCTCAATACCGATGCCTGTGGGGATCACGACCCTCTCACCTGCGCCGATTGTCATGGGCTCGCTGATGCAGGCGTGGAGATCCATTCCTGCCGAACCTGCAGTTGCTCTTGCGGGAATCACCGCGCCCTCGCGAAACTGTACTATTTTAAGCTTAGGTTTTACATTAACCTTTTTTACCATTCTATCAATCTCCGTTTTTATACAGTCTTACTGTCACTGTACGGTTCTGAAATACAAACCCTTTGTTCTCTCTTCGCAGAGCGCTCCGCCCTTTACGGCTGCATCGATTATCGCCGCACATTCCTCCGTGCTTTCCGTCGTAAACCGCAGCACAAAGCCATCGGCACCGGGCAGCAGGTCATCCTTGTCCATTATGGCAAGGGGAACGGAATTGAGCACCTCGGAGGCGCCCGCTCTGCACATTACGGGGAAATCAATGCCCCGTCGGTCGGTTATGCTGCATCCTCCGTCCTGACACCCGCCGAGGGATGCGGGACAGTTTCTGGTGAGCATCATGGAGATTCTGCCGTATATCACTGCTTTTCTTAAAAGTGTTCCTCCCAGTGAGCTTATGCGCCCTGCGCAAAGCTCATAGGACAGCTCACAGCTTTCAAAGCCGATTCTTTCAAGCTCGTTTATCGTGTCGGTGGAGACCGCATTGAGGGAAAATCCGCCCTGCAGCGCAAAGCCCTTTTCCTTTGCCATGTCCACCTGACCTATATTATGAAGCATGACGTTCCTGACGCCTGCTTTTTTCGCATTATCAAGCCATTTTTCAAAGGCTTTCTCTCCTGCAAACACAGTTCTGGGCGCTTCGGCACAGATGTTGAGACCATCGCCCTTAACCTTTTCCCAGTCACCTTCAAGGGGCAGATAAACAGCCTCTATACTGTCTGCGTACTGCCTGAGATTCTCAGGCATCTGCCCGACGCTTCTGAAAACAAGGGTCAGAGGTCTTTCTGCAGGCTTTATATGCTGAATTTTTTCTTCATTTATCGGGGTGAATTCAATCTTTTTTGTTTCCCGACGCTTTTCAGAGAGCGCTGCAAGCGCGTCTCTTCTCAGGGCGTTGAGCAGTGACGGTGCTGCTCCGCAGTCTCCCGACACTGTGATTTCGCTGAGATAATAAGGGGTTCCGCCTGTGCGCGAAAGCTGCTTTTTTGCAAGCTCCACGGAAACTTCGCCGCTGACGGCAGGATTCTCCCGGGAAACCCTGACGGTGTTTTCACCGTCAGAAACGGTCAGCACCGTTTCCTTCCTCGCTTCAAGCTGGGCAGTGAGGGGAATCTTCGGGGTCTGCACTCTGTAAAGACTGTGCAGAGACGCAAAGGTGCTGCTGTCTGCAGCATCCTCCTTCTGCCTTATGCCGAACATACCTCTGCCGAGCTGTCCCGTATAATACCCATCGGTAAAGCCCGAGCGCGAAAACACTCTTGCAAGGTCATTCATAAGCTCAGGCGGCACACGTCCCTCATCCCTCATGGCTCTGCAGGCTGCCACAGCCGCCGCCACATATTCGGGTCTCTTCAGGCGTCCCTCTATCTTCAGGGAGGCTACGCCCATACGGGCAAGCTCGGGAATATACTCAATGTGGCTCATGTCCTTTAAGGACAGGCAGTTTTCAACGCCGTTTGAAACAAAGGGAAGCCTGCAGGGCTGGGCGCACATACCTCTGTTTCCGCTCCGCGCTCCAAGCATGGAGGAAAACAGGCACTGACCCGAAACGCTCATGCACAGTGCTCCGTGAATAAATACCTCTGTTTCTATTATAGAATCTTTTGTGATCTCCTCAATCTCCCTGCCCGACAGCTCTCTTGCAAGAACCGCGCGGGAAAAGCCAAGCTCGTAAAGGGTTTTCAGCGCTGCCCGATTATGCACCGTCATCTGTGTGGATGCGTGCATTGTAAGGTCAGGTGCGCATTTTCTTATCAGTGCGGCAAGTCCCAGATCCTGCACGATAACGGCATCTGCACCCGATGCGCACACCGCTTCTGTCTGCTGCAGTGCGCTTTCCTTTTCATCATCAAAAAGGAGCGTGTTGAGGGTCACATGCACCGCCACACCTGCCTCATGGCACATGGCGACAACATCCCTCAGCTCATCGGGAGAAAAATTGGCAGCTCCGCGGCGTGCATTGAGCTTTCCGCGCAAGCCCAGATAAACCGCATCTGCGCCCGATCTGACAGCCGCTTCAAGCTGCTGTTCTCCCCCTGCAGGGGCGAGGATTTCAATGGGCATTATCTGTTCTCAAGCTCAGAGAAGCGCATGCGGAGACTCTGAAGCTCTCTTCTGAGATGCTCGATCTCTCTTCGTGCCTCGTCTGCTTCCAGACGTGCCTTGCTGCTCTCCTGTACGTAGTCCTTTATCTGTGCGCGGAGGCTGTCAGCAGCGGCGGTTGCCTTGTGCTGCTCGTCAGCGTAGGTCAGCGCGCAGAGAACTGCTGCCATGGTTGTGGAAATGCGCTCGTTCTCAGCCATCATTTCGCTCATGCGGGTATCAACCTCGTCGCCTATTGCGCGGATGTAGCTTTCTTCATCCTCACTGGTGATGTAATAATCGGTTCCGCATATGTTAAGACGTACCTTGCTTTTCATTTGGAATGACTCTCCCTCCATCGATTTTTCAGGCAAGCATAATTAACTGATTTTATCTAAGTTATTATAATATATCTCTCCAATAAATTAAAGGGGAAAAGCGGATTTTCTGCCAACTTTCAAAAATTATTTACACTTGACACGAAAACATTCACCCAAATCCGCGTTTTTACAGTACAATTCTGCCATGGGCAATTTTTGTAAGCATTTATTATCTGTTTACTGCTATTGCAATTGCGCAATAAAGTGTTATAATTAAGGTGATAGTTGGTTTCTGCACCAACAAAAAGCAAAAAGGAGAGTAATTATGAAGAACTTCAAGTCCCTTCTGGCTCTGCTCCTGGCTGTCATTATGCTCTGCAGTGTATTTGCAGGCTGTGAGCAGGCAGCAGAAAACAACGGCGACGACAACGCGGCGGCTGCCGGCGATTACACCGTTCCTGCAGAGGCTCACGCATCTGCAAACGGCATCACCACCACCGACAACGGCATCATGCGTCCCGAGCTGACCAGCATTGAGCTTGCTCACATCATGGGCAACGGCATCAACCTGGGCAACACCATGGAGGCATGCAACAACCAGACAGGTCATGTCACCGACGACACCACCTACTATGAGACCATGTGGGGTGCTCCCATCACCACTCAGGAATCCATCAACGGCATGAAGGCTGCAGGCTTTGATACCCTCAGACTCCCCGTTGCATGGATGACCAACGCAACCGACCTCGGCAAGACCGGCGATTACACCATCGACGAGAAATACCTCGACAGAGTTGAGGAGATCATCAACTACGCTCTCAATGCTGATATGTACGTTGTTCTCAACGACCACTGGGACGGCGGCTGGTACGGCATGTTCGGCGCTGAGGATGCTGCAACCCGTGAGCTTGCAATGGAAGCTTACATCGGCATGTGGAAGCAGATTTCCGAAAGATATAAGGAATACGGCTACCGCCTGATTTTTGAGGGCGCAAACGAAGAGATCGGTGCTCGCTTCGACGAGGATTCCCCCATCTACTGCACCGATTCCACCAAGAACCATTTCACCGATGACGAGGCTTACGAGCTTGCAAACAAGGTAAATCAGGCATTTGTTGACACCGTCCGTGCAACCGGCGGCAACAACGAGCAGCGCTTCCTCCTCATCCCCGGTTTCGGAACCGACGTTACCAAGACCATCGACGACCGCTTCGTAATGCCCACCGATACCGCTGAGAACAAGCTTCTCATCTCTGTTCACTACTACGATCCCTCCGGCTACTGCATCTTCCCCAGCCTTTCCACTTGGGGCACCAAGTCTGATTTCCAGGATATGATGGACGGCGTCAAGAAGATGGAAAAGTTCACCGCTGCAGGCTACGGCGTTATCATCGGCGAGTGCGGCGCTATCCAGCTTGAGGACGGCGAGCTCAAGGAAGGCGCAACCGAATGGGCTGAATTCTTCCTTGAAAACTGCGACCTCTACGGCTACTGCCCCGTTCTCTGGGACATCGGCGGCGACTACGGCTCCTATGACAGAGTAAACGCAAAGATGAAGTTTGACGACCTTGCTCAGATCTTCCTCGATCACAGCCGCGCAAACGAAAACGGCGCTGATCTTGATACCGTTATGATGGCTGCTTACAAGAAGGTCAAGGAGACCTTTGATGCAGTTCCCGAAGAGACTGTAGTTTACTGCGCAGACGACCAGTCCATCGCATGGATCATGTACACCAGCAACGACTGGGCTGTTCAGCACAGCGTCGGCAACATCTACGACCTCAGCATCACCTCCAACGGCGTTTCTGCCACCGACGTTGAGATCACCGGCGAAGGCACCTATACTGTAGCTATTGACTTCACAGGCGTTCCCGGCGGCTATGCAACCGGCTGCGCATTCTCCGCTGTAGGTATTGCAAACGCTGAGCTTCTCTTCCCCGGCTACATCATCGACCTCAAGGAAGTCAAGGTCAACGGCGAAGTTTACGAGAATCTCGGCAAGTTCTACACCGGTACCGACGACCAGATCTGCACCCGTGTAAACCTCTACAATTCCTGGGTTCCCACTGTTGATGTTGAACTGGTAAACCCCCGTCGCGTTGATGGCGATACCGAAGGTCTGACCGCAATGCCCTGGTTCCCCGAGGATATTGCTTCCAAGAAAATCACTACAATCGAAGTAACCTTCGATTTCGTAGCTCCCGCTGCATAAGCATTAAGCAAAGCATATATCTGCCCTGCTGACCGCAAGGTCAGCAGGGCTTTTCCTTTCAACCGGCGGTTGAGTTATCTTGAATACACCTCCATTGCCCGATGCATGATACTGTGCTATCATGTAACTGTCAGCTGACAGAAAAGGCAAGGAGAAATTATGATGAATATAGGAAACCAGATAAAGAGACTGCGCACCGAAAAGCGGGTCACTCAGGAGGAAACCGCAGAGCACCTGAAGGTTTCAGCCCAGGCAGTATCAAAGTGGGAGACCGGCGCCAGCACCCCCGATATTACTCTGCTGCCTTCCATTGCGGCGTTTTTCGGCGTCACCATCGATGAGCTGTTTGCCCTTCCCGATGAGATACAATACGAGAGAATTGAAAATATGTACTGGAGGGAACGCCGCATCCCTCAGGAGACCTTTGAGCAGTGCGTACGTTTTCTTCAGGCACAGATCGCAAAGGATCCCTGCAATGTGCGCGCTTACGAGAATCTTGCGAAACTTTACAACCACAGAGCCGAAAGCGACCACGCGGAGGCATCGGAATACGCCATGCGCGTTATAGAGCTTGACCCTGACCGCAAGGAAGGCTGGGTTGCATATGAGGAGGCGAATAACGCCTGCTGCGGCGATGAGTGGTACGATAACCACAGCACTGTCATCAACTACTGCCGCAGTGTTCTTGAGAAACACCCCGACAACTTCATGGCACTGTACACTATAATCGAAAACCTTTTGGCAGACAGACGCTTCGATGACGCTGTTCCGTTCATCAAAAAAATCGGCGAGGTTGCCCCCGAATCTCAGCAGATGCTTGTCTATATGGGCGATGTAGCTCAGGGAAAGGGCGATATTGAAGAAGCAAAGAGGCTGTGGAATGAGGCCGTTGAAAAATACGGCAATCGCTGGCAGTCATACTGCGACAGAGCGGACAGAATGAAAAAGCTTGGGGATATAGAGGGTGCGATTGCAGACTATGAAAGGTGCGTTGAAATGCAGTCTGCACCGCGGCTGACAGATGGTCTTTACTCTCTTGCTCAGCTCCACGAGCAGCTTGGCGACTATACAGCCGCCATCAACGATAACGAAAGAATAATTGAAATACTGAAAACTGAGTACGATGTCACTGACGGAGAGAGTGTGGATTCGCTGAAGAGAGAAATCGACAGACTCAGAAAACTGCTGTAAAAACGGCGAAAACGGACGATCGATGGTCGTCCCTGCGGAATGAACAGCTATAGAAATGCCCCCGACGGAATATCCGTCAGGGGCATACTTATATGTGATTTTCTTCTATTATTCAGCAGGTGCTACATAATTGAAGGTGATCTCAAGAGTCTGGATGTTCTTGAGGATAGGATCGGTTGCATCAAAGGGAGTGGGAGTTGCGCCCTCGAGGTCACCGTCTGCACGGCGAGCACCCTCGGGAAGCTGAGTTACCCAGCCGTTGTAGAGGTTAACGCGGGTAGTCTTCTGGTCGTCAGAGGTGGTGTAATACTTGCCGAAGTTCTCGTAGACTTCGCCGTTGATCTTGACCTCGGTGATCTCGATGCAGTAGCCGGGGAAGAGAATTTCGCCGTTAGCGATTGCAAGTGCGGAGAATGCGGTGCTGTTGGAGAAGCCCTGAGTTGTGCCGGTAAAGTCAAGGCCTACGGTGTAGGTGCCTTCGCCGGTGATGAGAACATCGGTGGGAGCAAGACCTGCGGTCAGGCTGTCGGGCTGATACTTGTCACCTACGCTGTAGGAGATGGTCCAGCCGCCGTCATTCCACATGATCCATGCAACAGAGGTGCTTTCATCAACCTCGATAGCATCCTCACGGAACTTCTCGGGTGCTGCATCGATGAGAGAAGCCATGGTAGCCTTTGCTTCAGCCTGGATCTCTTCTTCGGTCATACCCTCTCTCCAGGAGTTGCTGTTCTTTCTGTAGAGGGTTGCAAAATCAGCGTCAACACACTTGAGGGTGTTACGGTTGAAGAAGCAGCTGGTATCCCAGAGAACGGGGCAGTAGTTGTAGAGGTCGCAGTTTGCCAGGAGGTTCTGATGATACTGGAGAGCGTTGGGAAGAAGCTCGGTGCAGTTATTGGTGTTGAGAACACCGCACTCACCGATGATAACGCCGTAACCTGCCTGGGTGAACTTATCCATCAGGGGAAGGGTCTCGTTGATGGTCTGGTAATCGGTCTTGATGCCCCAGGAGCCTGTTGCACCGTCGCCGCAGTAAGACCACGGATCATAGAAGTGAACGGAGATAAGGAGCTTGTCCTTTGCAGTGTCAGTGGGCATCTTGAAGCGCTCGTCGCAGGTGTTTGCGATGTTGGTGTTGATGCCTGCGCAGAGGAGGAAGCGCTGCTCGTTGTTGCCGCCGGTTGAACGGACAGTGTCAACGAAAAGCTGGTTCAGCTCGTTTGCAAGTGCATACCACTCGTCCTCGTTAAGGGTGATGCCCTCAGGAGAAAGGATGGGGTCAGCATCGTTGAAGCGGCTGCCGAATTCCTCGTTTGCCGCCTCGAAGATGAGGCGATCGCCGTACTCCTTGTATCTCTCAGAAATCTGAGTCCACATGGAGGTGAAGATGTCAAGAGCCTTCTGATGGTTGGGGTCGGTTTCCTGACCGAACATTCCCCACCAGCCTGCATCCCAGTGGTCGTTTACGATAACATACATATCCTCGTTGAGAGCATAGTTGATGATAGTCTCAACTCTGTCGAGGAGGTCTTCTCTGATGATGTAATTGCTGGGATCGTTGCCCTCAGCATAGGTGGTGCCGTTGTTGATCCATGCCACAGGAATTCTGATGGTATCAAAACCGCTCTTCTTGAGGAAGGAGATCATTTCCTGAGTGGTCTCAGGCTGACCCCACATGGTCTCCATTGCGGAGATGGGGTATACGGAGTTGTTCTTGCTGTTGGAGTTGGTTGCCTCCATGGTGTTGCCGAGGTTTGTACCGTTGCCCATAAGGCGTACAAGCTCAACGGAGGTAAGCTCGGTGCGCATTACACCGTCGTCGGTAGTCTCGATGCCGTTTGCAGAGAGGTGAGGTGCATTTTCGCCCTCTTCACCCTCTTCGCCGCCTTCGACAACTGTTGTGTCAGTGGATGAAGCAGTAGGGGTTTCCTCAGTCTTGCCGCAGCCTGCGAAAACAGAGCAGAGCATAACTACAGCAAGAATGAGAGCCAGGATCGACTTCAGATTCTTCATTTTTTCTTCTCCTTTACGTTGCTTTTGGTTTTTAATCTTTTCTGATATTAAAACCATTGGTCATTTTAATTATAACACTTTATTTCGAAATTGCAATACGTTATTATTTATCAGCATTTTTTTAATCTTGCTAAAAAAATGCGCAACGTTTCGCACTACCGAAAAAGCTCTCTGAGGTCGAAATCTCCAAGGAACACCGCTGCGTAGCTGAATGTCATATGGAAAAGGGATGTGTTCCATTTTTCATCCTTTCCCCAACATTCAAAAGTGGCTGTCGCCCCTTCGGAAAGCATCCTGAGCCACGCTCCCTCGTCAGCGAGACATTCGGCAAGCAGCTCATTTTCCCCGTATCGGACAAGTCCGCAAAGGGCAGGAAAGGTGCAGAACATGGAAAGGGACGATATTCTTTCTTGTTTCAGCATTTCCATAATGTTTTCAGCAGTATGTTCATCGGGACAAAGACCGAAGGCGAAGGGGAAAATATTGCCCACAAGGCTTATGTGGCTGCTGTTTTCCTTGTCTTTGAACAAATGCTTCTCTTTATCGAAAAACACATCAGCAAAGGCTTTTTCCATCCTTGCCGTCTCTCTGTATGCAGGCATTGACAGGATTTCTGCCATTTTGTTGGCGGTTTTTACGGCGTTTATATAGTATGCATTTATTGCTATGTGCCTGTCTTTGCATATTTCCCCCTCGGTAATCGCTGCATCATAGCCATGGCGGTAATTTGCAGGCCATTCCACAACGCACCATTTATCAAGGTCTGACAGCAGGCAATCCTTTTCGTAGTAGCGGCGATAGGCATCAAGCAGGGCGCAGACCTTCGGGTAGTTTTCCGAAAGGTATTCCCTGTCCCCCGTATATCTGTAATGCCACAGCACAAGGCTTGCGAGCATCAGCGGATATTCCGCAATCTCCTGCATGAAGGAGCAATTGAGACAGGTCACAAGGCTGTCTGTGATAAAGGATGAGTAAAAACCGTCATCAATCAGCTTTCGCACCATGCTGTCATCCCCTGTCAGCAGCATATGTGTCAGCGCAGTATAGCACCCATCCCCCATGTAAAAGCCCTTTTCCCTGTCCATACAGTCCTGTATTGCCTCCTGAACGCCGTATTTCTGAGTATGTATGCACATATCCCATATGGGCTTCAGGTGTGCCAATTCTTTTTTCAGTTCGGCTCTCAGCTCAAAGGGGTAGTGCTGCGCCCTGAGGTGCGCCTCTGTCAGCTCGCAGCCCTCAGGCAGAATCAACTCGGCGTATCGGAAGGATTTGTAATCCATCCATTCCAGGGTGTTTTCACCTTCGCGGAGTATCCATTCCTCCTCATATCGGCAGTTGCAGCGCATATCGTATCGCACTGTGCCGTCATTATTCAGCTCCTGACCGCACCGCACTGTTATTCTGTCCCCGTTTTTTCCTTTGGCAATAGCTTTCAGTTCCCCTGCATACACCTTTCCGAAGTCCAGTCTGATGCGGTTTTCCGCGCGGATTATCTCTGTCGGTGGGATATTCTCAAAGCAGAGCATTTTCGTCTCCTGCTCCTTTAATATATGGTCGTCATAAGCACAGACTGATGCGTTTTCCCAGTTTGTATCGTCAAAATTCGGCTGTTCAAAGCCGATTTCGGGGGCTGTGCAGTCGTAATTTTCCAGATACTGTGTGTCATAGCCTGCCGTTCCGACGGCGGTGTAGCCTGTGTGCAGGTGGGTTTTTACCCTCTCATCGCTGAGGGATTTAAGCTCACCGTCTGCCCTCAGTTCAAAAGACAGACCGCATCGTCCGTCCCCGCTCTGTCTTGCCCGATTGATGAGCCCCTGATACAGGGTGTGTACCGCGATTACATTTCTGCCTTTTCTGAGATATTCTCCCACCTGAACCCTGTTAAAGCAGTAATTTGTGTGGTATGAGGGTGCAGGACCCTGGCAGATAAACTCTCCATTGATATACAATTTGTAATAATCGTCCGCAGTAATACAGATTTCCGCCGATTTCGGGCTGCTGTCCAGCATAAACTCACTGCGGAAAAGAATATGGCGGTTCTTTTCTTTTTCCTCTGTTCTTTTCACTGCAAGCTGCCTGCCGAAAACATTCCTCGGTTTCTCTTTTCTGAACTTTTCGGTTGTGATCCACTTTCCGTATTTCATGCCTGTCCCTCCCCGATTAACATTATTATATGATTATTTACAGGCAAGGTCAATGCAGCCTGAGCGACGCAGAAATGAAAAACCCGACTGCAAAAGCAGTCGGGTTTTGTTGTTTGATTGTTCTTCTGAACTATCGGAGCAATTAGCCCTTGACAGCACCGGAAGTAACGTTCTTGATGATGAACTTGGAGAGGAACATGTATACGACGATAACGGGCAGAATTGCCAGAAGAATGAACATATACTGCTTGCCTCTGTCAAACTTCAGGAAGTCTGCAGATCTCAGGTCAGCCATCATGATAGGAATAGTCTTCAGTTCAGGCTTGCTGATGAGAAGTGCAGGGGTGAAGTAGTTGTTCCAGGAAGAAACAAAGGAGAAGATCATCTGAACAGCGAATGCAGGCTTCATGATCGGGAATACGATCTGGTTGAAGGTGCGGAACTCGCCGGAACCGTCAACACGAGCTGCCTCAACGATCTCAAGGGGCAGAACGCTGTCCATGTACTGCTTCATGTAGAAGTATACAACAGGAGCTGCTACTGCGGGAACGATAAGGGGCAGATAGTTGTCGGTAAGATGGAACTTGTTGCACATCTGGATGAAACCAACAACAGAAACCTGAGTGGGGATCATCATGATTGCAAGGATAAAGTTTGCAACAAACTTTCTTCCCTTGAAGTCATAGCAATGAACGCCGTAAGCGGTCAGAGCAGAGAAATAGGTAGTAAGGAGAGAGGAAGATGCTGCAATAATGAAACTGTTGAGCATACCTCTGGGAATGTTGATGGTGGAATCGTTCCATGCATTCTTGAGGTTCTCAAGCATGTGGTCAGAGGGAAGCAGACGGAAGCCGCTCTGGAGCTCAGAATGCTCTCTGGTGGAGTTGACGATAAGCATGTAGAATGCAAACAGACAGAGTGCTGAAAGGAAGATAAGGCATGCATAAACAGCGATACGGCTGATGAGGAGCATAACCTTGCCCTTCTTGGTCAGGCTGGACTCATATTCTGCGGTCTTTACTGACTTCTTGCTCATACTCTAACCCCCTTCTTCTTAGCTAACTTCTTTTCGTTCTTAGCCATTTTTTTCTTCTCGCTCTCAGCGTTGCCGCCAGCCATGGTCTTGAATACACCAATGCTGAGGATGCCGGTCATGAGGAAGATAACGACAGAGATAGCACCACTGACACCGTAGTTCTTGGTACCGTAGTACAGGTTGTCGTTCAGGTACATGATAAGGGTCTTCGATGTGTTATCCGGGTTACCGGTACCGGCTTCTGTCAACAGGTTAGGTACGTCGAACATCTGGATACCACCGATCATAGCAGTGATAACAGTGTAAAGCAGGATGGGCATCAGCAGAGGCAGAGTAACCTTGAAGAATACCTGCAGAGATGTTGCGCCATCGATGGTAGCTGCCTCGAATATTGACTGATCAATACCCATGATACCTGCCATGAGCAGGATGGTGGTATTACCGAACCACATGAGGAAGTTCATCAGTGCAATAAGAGAACGAACTGTTATGGTAGACTGGAAAAACTCTATGGGCTGGTCAATCATACCGCTCTGCTGGAGAACCTGGTTAACAGGACCTACCGGGCTGAAGAGGGTGTAGAACAGCATAGAAAATGCCGAAGCCATGATAAGGTTAGGCATATAAATTACGGTTTTAAAGAATGCCTGGCCCTTGATGTTGAGGCGATAGCTGGTGAACCAGACAGCCAGAACAAGAGCAACAACGATCTGGGGAATAGCACCCATGAGCCACATGGTCATGGTGTTTCTTGCGAACTTAAGAATAGGAATGTAACCTCTTCTGTTTACTTCGAAGAGTTCCTCATAGTTCTCGAGACCGATCCACTCGGGACCGATGGTCTTGAGACCTGTTCTCATATAACGGAAAAAGCTGTTATAAACAGTCAGGAACTGCGGAACAAGAGTACAAGTCAAATATACAATGAAGAACGGAAGGATAAAAATATATCCCCATTTAGCATAGCTAATGGACTTTCTTCTCTTATTACGCAGCGGACTTGTGGGAGTCTGCGAAATATTTGTCATACGATACCTTCCCTTCGGGTTTAAGATGAAGCGGAGCAAGCCGCGCGCCCGAGCATGTTTTTTTCTCCACACCTAATGAGAAATTTCACTCTGTTATGTATCGATGATTAACAGAAAAACATGCCTTTTAGAAAGTTACGCCAAGGCATAAGCCTTGGCGTAACATGGGATTATGCTAATCTAAATTTATCAACGATTAATTAAAATTAGTCGATGACGATGTCAGGATAAGTGGTCTCTACGTAATCGTAGAAGTTGTTCATAGCATCCTCGTAGGAGAGGTTGCCTGCGAAGTAATCCTGGAGATAGGTCTGGAGACCTTCGTTGAGGAGCTGATCGTAAGGAGTATGGTTCTCCCACTTGATGCCGTCAGCAAGACCTACGAAGATAGCAACGTCGTTCTGGCCGCCGAGGAACTCGGAACCGTAGGAAGCGTCGTTAGCAACAGCCTCGTTAACCTTCTTGTTGTTGGTGAACTGTGCGTCGTTCTTGATGAGGTTGGTGCAGATCTCTTCGTTGGAGGTGAATGCCTCGAAGACTGCCTTAAGGGTCTCGGGGTTGTCAGAACCGGTAGCTGCGAGGAGCCATGTGCCGCCCCAGAAGTGAGCCTGAGGACCCTGAACGATAGCCCAGTCGCCGTTTACGCCTTCTTCATGAGCGGGGCCCATGCAGAAGTTGAAGTACCAAGCAGGACCAAAGAAGCACATGGTCTTACCATCGATACCCATCTGAGCGGTCTTAACTTCGCCCCATACGCCATCATTGATGGTGTAGCCGTTGTCCATGAAGTTCTTGGTCTGAGCAATCCAAGCCTCGATACCGGGATCGAGAACGAGCTTGTTGGAAGCGTCAACCCAAGCGGTGGTGCAGTTGTTGGAGAAAGTTCTGTAAGTCTCAGCGTAGGAAGGAGTCATGTAGTAACCGAGTGCCTTAGCATCAGCAGCTACAGCCTCAAACTTCTCCCAAGAATCGAGCTTAGCCTGAACCTCTGCGGGATCGTCGGTGCCAAGAACAGCCTTAGCGATGGAACGACGATAGATGAGAGCAGAGGGGCAGCACTGGAAGGAAACACCCTTAACCTCGCCATTGCGGGTATCGGTTGCAGCCTTGATGGTGTAGTCATACATGGTATCAGCATTTACATAGCCGATCTCATCGATGCTCATGGTGTAATCAGAATCGACATACTTCTGGATGTAGTCAGCCTCAGCGAGGAACATGTCGATCTTGTCGTCTGCCTTAGCAGTAGCCTGAGCGAGGAGAGCCTCGTCGAGCTTGTTCTGGTAAACGCCACCGTCAGTGGGGTTGGTAACCCAGTTAACTTTGATGCCATCGGGCACGGGGTAGTACTTCTCAAAGAAGCCCTTGAACTCGTCGTTCCAAACGTAGATGTTGAATACTTTACCCTCTTCCTCAACAACAGGCTCGGGATCGGTATCGGTTTCGGTAACTACGGGAGCGGGATCGACATCGTTGTTGTCGTCTGCAGGAGTCTCAGTCTTGCAAGCTGCGAAAACAGTTACGAGCATGAGAGCTGCGAGAAGAACTGCTAAAAATTTCTTCATGAATTTTTCCTCCTAGTTTAAATTATGACTGTATGGTTTTGTCACTCCGGGAATCTTTCCTTCCGGGCCGGTTCACCACGCCGTACCAGAAGTATCAATGTCGCCTTTGTGACTAATACCCTAAATAAAGGTGAGTTTTTCACCGCTGATTTAATCAGCAAGATGAATATAACATGTTCTTCCAACAAAATCAACTATTTTTTGGAATTTTTTTTGATTTTTTATTGCGAAATTTTGCGCAACAAAATTTGCAACTTGTTCCAGAGTTTTTGTTCCTCATTTTTCTCTGTTGCTCATCTGCGCAACGTTTTCTTGTGCTTCATTACAGGAGCATGTTTATTATAGCGCGGTTTTAGTGTAATTTCAACTACAAATATTAAAAAATTTTGAATGGCCGGCTTCTCCGGTATTGCAAACCTTTCTTTCTTAACTGCTTCTGTTTGCGCGAATTTTGTTGTGCAACTTCTGTTCTCCCCCATATTTTGGGTTATTTAACACAATCCAATAATATTCGTCCTCCAGATTAAAGTCGGATCGTAGCCATGTCGTTCTGTGAGC
>JAZUPA010000115.1:0-20153 GCA_045604945.1 Acutalibacteraceae bacterium | reverse complement strand
GTGCTGATATTGCCAAGCCTTTCGTAGCTTATCGATAAGTCGCGGCGGGATTCTATTGTATCGCTTTCCTCCGCAATAAGTCGGAGGCCAAGCGGTCTTAGGAAGACAATGTCATAAATCAACTCCTTGGCTCACAGAACGACATGGCTACGATCCGACTTGTGCTGATATTGCCAAGCCTTTCGTAGCTTATCGATAAGTCGCGGCGGGATTCTATTGTATCGCTTTCCTCCGCAATGGCAAGGCAGACATCATGGCTCTTCTGATAATACTCTTTTGCCCCATTCAGGTCGCCGGAGAAACGGCAGATATCGCCAAGCTTATTATAGCTTATCGATAAGTCGCGGCGAGCTTGGATAGTACCGCTCTCCTCCGCAATGGCAAGGGCTATATCAAGCATCTTCTGATAATATTCCTTTGCTCCATTCAGATCGCCGGTGAAACGGCAGATATCGCCAAGGTTATTATAGCTTACTGATAAATTGCGGCGTGCTTCAATAGTATCGCTCTCCTCCGCAATGGCAAGGCGGACATCATGGCTCTTCTGATAATATTCCTTTGCTCCATTCAGGTCGCCGGAGAAACGGCAGATATCGCCAAGGTTATTATAGCTTACTGATAAATCGCGGCGGGATTCTATTGTACCGCTCTCCTCCGCAACGGCAAGGGCTATATCAAGCATCTTCTGATAATATTCCTTTGCTCCATTCAGGTCGCCGGTGGATTCGCAGATATAACCAAGCTTATTATAGCTTACCGATAAATCGCGCTGTGCCCAAAAACCAGAGAATTTGTCGGTAAATTCAAGGCTTACATCAAGCATTCGCATATATACTTCGCGAGCTTCATTAATTTTCCTCAGCTCATAGATGTAGTCGCCGAGGTCCCAAAGTGCATTGAAAAACGCCTTTGCTGCAGTTTCGCTTTCTGTCTCCCTGTAAAGCTTTTCTCTTACATCAACTAACTTTCTCTGCCACTCTATGGCAGTCTCATAATCCCTCTTTACACCAAAGCCCTCGCGGTAGAGCTGTACTATCTTTCTGAGGGCTTCAATATGCTCCTGTTCAGCGGCGGCAGTGATGAGAGAGATTGCCTTTTCTTCGTCTCTTTCAACATCCACGCCGTTAAGGTACGCAAGTCCCATCAGGTAAAGCTGCTCAGGGGTGTTGTTCTGCATCTTTGTCGCCTCTCCCAGTCCCTTTTCAAGGGATGCTCTCAGGTCGCTCTCGTCATAAGCATTAACTTTTTGGGGGATCTTCTTATACTTCCTGCGAAGCTTTCTCTCTTTGGTATCCACCATCTCAGCAGGCAGTATGGGCTTTTTGCTCTCTACCGCCATGGGGTATTCCACCTGCATGACGTAATTCTTGCGCTCCAGCAGATTGGGCGTTACCGCCAGCACGAAAAGGTCGCTCTTATCAAGGGATTCCTTTATAAGGTTTGTAAAATTCTCGCCCGGGGTGAGGAATTCATCGTACCATATTGCAACATCGCGGCAGAAATCCACCTTGTGAATCAGCCGCATCAGCTTCTGAGCGTGCTCTCTGTCCTTCTTTCGGTAGCTGAGGAATATGTAAGCTGCAAAGGCATCCCTTATTCTCTTTGCGTCCTCATCACCGACAAGAACAGCTTCAAGATACTTTTTAAGCTTCTCTTCATAGCTTATGCCTGTTGTATCGCGGCTGTACTTGTAAAGAAACTGCAGATCGCCGCACTTTTCGTTAAAAAGCTCCTCAAGTCCGTCCTCCTGCATAAGGGGCAGGACAGCGATATCCCTGCGCTGGGCAAGGGCAAACTCAAATTCCAGTGCGCGGTTTGGCTTTGTCAGCAGCCGCGTAGTTACGGGCATGACAAAAAGCTGCATCTCCTCAAGGCGGGAAGCGAACTCCTTTTCGTCAAATTCCGCTTCGGGCTCCTTGTCATACCACACCGCGCAGTTCTGGTGCTCCAGAATCTCTGCGGCGGTGCCGTCGAGCAGGTGATAGTCCTTGGGATGAGCCGAAAAATACACCTTCTGCTTTCTGTCAGGGCTGCTCTCGCCCCTGGTCTTGTACCAGAGCTTTGCCATAAACATAACCTCCCCAAAATATATGTATCGATATTATAGCACCTAATTATTAAAAAATAAACCTTTTTCGCGCTCTTTACAAAGGGAGTTCAGCGTGTTAAAATAACAGAAAATGAATATCCGGGGAGCATCGGGAAAAGGGAAGCGTGGTGAAATGCCGCCGCGGAAGCCGCCACCGTGAAGCTGAGCCCTGCCGCATTGTGTCACTGAAGCTGCTTGCTTTGGGAAGACGCGGCAGGGCTGTGAAGCCAAGCCGGGAGACCTTGCCCAGTGTGATTATTTGTGAAGTACGGATTTTTGCTCTCACTTATACCCAGTAAAAAGGCTTGTGCGCATTAACATGCGCACAGGGCTTATTTCGCTGTGGAGATGCTCGCTTTTTAACGGCCATTTCCGCGGCATATTTTATTTTTTGGAGGTAAAAATTATGGAAAACAAGAAGAAAATCTCAAAAACGCTGTACATTGTTGTCGCAGTGGTGCTGGCGCTGGCTGCTGCCTTTGCGGTGTATGCAGTAAAGAGCGACCTCTTCGACAAAAAGCCTGAGGTAAACGACGAGGTTCAGGTTACCTACAGCCTTACTGTCACAGCTCAGGGCGAAAACGTCTACAACGGCAATGTCACCGCGGCAGAAGGTACTGTGCTTTTTGATTCCATGGTCGATGCACTTGAAAAGGCAGACATTGAGGTTATCTATGAAAACGGCGAGTACGGCGCGTTTATAACTTCCATCGGTGGCTACGCTCAGAATTATGACGAAAATCTCTACTGGACCTTCACACTCAACGGTGAAATAACCATGGAAGGCGCATCGGATATAGTTCCTGCCCAGGGTGATGCAGTGGCATTCACCCTTGACGAAGTAGTATGGTAAAAGAAAAGAAGCTCAGCCCCGTTATGCGCATTGCCCTTGACGGTATGCTCTGCGCCCTTGCCGTAGTAGGGCGCTGGGCATTGGGGGCGCTGCCCAATGTGCAGCCTGTGACGGTCATTCTCATCCTCATGGCGATATACATCGGACTGTGGGACAGTGTTGCTTCTGCGGTGGTTATCGTCACGGTTACAAATATGATCATGGGCGTGGGTATCTGGTCGCTTTACCAGATGCTTGTATGGGCTGCCATAGCGGTTGTGTCAGGGCTGCTTTTCAGAAAGCATCATCATCCTGTGGTGATGCTTGTATGGAGCGCTGCAATGGGCTTTGTTTACGGCTTTCTCGTGTCGCTGTTCTCCTTCCGATCCTTCCTTACAAACGGAGGAACACAGGGATTCTGGATATACTGGATTTCCGGGCTTGGGGTGGATGCGCTCCATGCGCTGGGAAACGCAGTCTTTGTGTGGTTTCTTCAGCCTGTTTTTGAAAAACTGATTGGAATGGCGAAGAAAAGAGCTTGATTCAGCCTGAAAAATACACCGCAGAAATATTGCGGTGTATTTTTATTGTGAAAACCCTTCCAAAAAACTGACACATGAGTTATAATAGTTAATAATCAATTTATCGGGAGGGCTTTAATATGTCTGAAAACGAGAAGATTTATATACAGCTTGAGCCGAAAAAGCAGGAATCGGGCTTCAGCGCCATTGCCATGCCGATATTATCTGTACTTTGCTTCGGCGGCGCTGTCAGCGTTGTGGGACTTCTTGTTCCTGCGATTATTCTCATTGTGGCGTCCATTGTTTTTGCATGGATAGGACTGTTCATGTGCTCCAGAGTGAGAAAGAACGGAGGCACGATGCCTTACGCCAGAACCTTTGCCACTCTTGGCTATATCGTATGCCTGTGCATAATTATCGCATCCATTCTCAGCCTTGCCTGTGTTGCAGGTGTCGGCGGATGTATGTGGAGCATTTTTCAGGGAGCATCTGCTGTGCTGCCTGTTTAAGGGGGTATAATAATGAAGTACTGTTCAAAGTGCGGTACAAAGTGTTTTGATTCCGACAGGCACTGCCCCCACTGCGGTGCTTATCTGAAAGACCCGAAGACCCATAACAAGATGACCTTTGAAAGATTCATGCAGACCCCTGAATATATGGGCTGCGTTGCGCTGGGTATTACTGTTCTTTCGGTTGGTCTCTGCATCGGCAGCGCATTTATGGAAACTCATGCCCTGACAATGTCCATTGTGGCGCTGATATGCGCTATGGCGGCGGTTTTCCTTTCCTCAAAATGCCGCAGGGAGATTCCCGAGGGAGAAAGCATGAGAGCCATTGCAACGGCAGCTTATGCGCTGGGCATTGTGTCTATAGTGATGTGCGTGGTTTCAGGTGCCTGCAACAGCTGCTATTCGGCGGCAGGCTGTCTGATGGATTCCTCGAAAACCGAGATAAACCGCGCCCTGAGATGCGTGGGAGCAAATCTGTAGGTGTGGGATTTGATGAGGTTTTTTGAGTAATAAATTAATAGAATCATAGAACGAGGGGATTATATTTATGTGTCCGTCTATTACGATTTTGGGAAAAGCCGTTTCCGTTTATGCCCTGCTGAGTGTTGTCGGTTTTCTGGCAGCAGGAACTCTCGCATGGTGGATGACACGCCTGACCCACAGGTTTTACAAAGAAAATACCGAGCGCGGTCTGACTTCAAAGAAGCCTGTCTCCGCTGACACCCTTCTGACCGCCAGCCTTCCTGCGCTGATAGGTCTTCTGCTGGGTGCAATGGCGCTTTATACCATTACGAATATTCCCGATATTATCGACCTGTTTGTAAACAGATGGGATAATATCGTTGCCACAGAGGGCGAATTTGCGGCATTCCAGGAGCTGGGCGAATATTTCGGCGGCATCGTGTTCTACGGCGGACTGCTGGGCGGTGTTGCGGGCGCATGGTGGTACTGCAGGAAGTACAATGAAAAGCTCGGGGATTATCTCGATGTTGCAGCCCCTGCAATTCCCCTTTTCCATGTTTTCGGAAGAATAGGCTGCTTTGCCAGCGGCTGCTGCTACGGCATAGAGTGCAGCTGGGGCTTCTATCATGAGAATGCTCTGGTTTCCGCTGCAAACGGTGTGACAAGATTCCCCGTGCAGCTTCTTGAAGCAGGTCTCAACCTGCTGCTCAGTGTGGCAATTTATGTGCTGTTCAATTTCTTCTGGCAGAAGTGGCGCTCGGGCGCTTTCATCCGCATTTATTTCTGCGCCTACGCCCTTATCCGCTTCTTTGATGAGTTCCTCAGAGGAGATACCTACCGCGGAATCTGGCTGGGCATTTCCACCTCGCAGTGGATAAGCATCGGTATTCTTGTGTTCCTTATCGTAACCCACAACCGCTGGCTTGAGAACAATCCCAAGCCTGTTGAAGCTGCGATAATCATAGCAGATGACGAGGATGTCACCGAGGAGAGTACATCTGCGCAGACAGAGTAAATAATAAAACAGGGCTGCCGCAGGCAGCCCTGTTTTTGTCTGCAAAGCACTGCGCCCTTGAAAGTTGTGAAAAAACACTGTATAATACAGTAAATAACTGTTTTTGAAACAGAAAGGGGATCATTATGGCAAAACACGGCAATCTTACATACGTCACGCGCATTGACCCTGCCACCGAAAAGCAGGTGTCTGCTGATGGGCTGCGGAAGGTTTTCGTCAGCTACAAGAAGTCTGACAATGTTATCTCAGGCATACGCGACATTGTGGTCAGAAAAATACTGCGCATGGTAAACTGCGCGGTGTGGTACGATGAATATCTCACCCCCGGAGTCAATTACGAGCAGGAGATAATTGATGCAATCAGCGAGTGCGATGCAGTTGTGCTGCTGCTCACCCGTGATATTCTGCAGTCGACCTTCGTCTGGGATATAGAGGTTGCCACTGCAAGAGAGCAGAAAAAGGGCATTATCCCCATCGCCTTCGGTATTTCCGCAGAGGACTTTGCGGAAGCAGAGCGAAGACTTGGGGACAAGCTGCAGATCATGCGCTGGTCAACAGAGAGCGAAATGGGCAAGATTTCTGATGACGCGATGAAGTTTGATGAAGCTTTTGAGCGTGCGTTGAACTATTTTGTTGTTGACTCTGATTTGGCTTTGCGCGTTGAGCAGTTTTTTGCTTCAAACAGGCATACGTTATCCCCAAAATATCTTGACGATGACCAGAAGTTCCTTATGGCATACGGCTATTTCAAGGGACTGGGTATTGAGCAGGATATCGATAAGGGTATCGGTCTGCTGGATTACATCACCCGCCTTTACGGTGATGATAAGGAGACCCTGGAGCTGAAAGCAAAAGCTGCGCTGACGCTTGATAAGCATTATTATGACCTCGAAGATTTTGAACGCTCGGTGGAATACAGAAAAATCGGTGCAGAAGCAGGCAGTGCGAAGGCAATGAGTCGGCTTGGATATGCGTATAACAAGGGCGAAGGAGTGGAGCAGGATTTTGTGAAGGCTGCGGAGCTTTATGAAAAAGCCTCTGATATGGGTCATGCCGTCGCTACAAATAATCTTGGCGTAATGTACAAAAACGGCGAGGGCGTTGAGAAGAATCTCACCAAGGCACTGGAGCTTTATGAAAAAGCTGCCGATATGGGAAGCATCCGCGCTATGCATAATCTTGGCTTTATGTACGAATACGGCGAAGGTGTTGAGCAGGACAAGGCAAAGGCAGCGGAACTGTATGCCAAAGCCTCTGAGATGGGTGATGCGAAAGCCACATACAACCTCGGCTGGATGTACAGTAAAGGCGAAGGAGTGGAGCAGGACAAAGTAAAGGCTTTCGAGCTATACACCAAAGCCGCTGAGATGGGTGATGCTGCTGCCGTATGCACAATCGGAAATAATTACTATTATGGCGAAGGAGTGGAGCAGGATTTATCGAAGGCACTTGAGATGTATGTCAAAGCCTCTGAAATGGGTGATGCCAGAGCCATGTTTATCCTTGGCGGAATGTATTACATCGGTGATGTTGTAGAGAAGGATTTATCAAAGGCATTCGAGCTTTTTACAACAGCCTCTGAGAAGGGGTTTGCAAATGCCACGCATCGCCTCGGCATAATGTACATTATGGGTGAAAACGTAGAGCGTGATTTAGCTAAAGCATATCAGTTCTTCGCTAAAGCTTCCGAGATGGGTGATGCAACTGCAACATGTGATCTTGCTAATATGTACTATCTGGGCGATTATGTGGAGCGTGATTTAGCTAAAGCATTTGAGTATTATTTCAAGGCTTCTGAGATGGGTGATGCGAAAGCCACATACAACCTTGGCGTAATGTGCTATAACGGCGAAGGCGTGGAGCAGGACAAGGCAAAGGCTTTCGAGCTATACACCAAAGCCGCTGAGATGGGCTTAGAAGAAGCAAAGATAGCGCTTGAAGAAATTAAAGAAACCGAAGAAGCCACAACCGAAGATGCAAAGGAAACTCCTGCAGAAGAGCCAAAAAAGCTGACGCCCAGAGAAGAGCGCGCAGCGAAGAAGGCAGAGAAGGCGGCTGCGAAGAAAGCTGCGAAAGAAGCCAAAGCTGCCGAAAAGGCTGCAAAAAAAGAAGCAAAGCGCGCAGCGCGGAAAAAATAAATAAGCTTAAAAGCAGGAAAGCCGCCATCCCTCGGGATGGCGGCTTGTTACAATTATCGGAAATGGCGGGAGGTTCATGAACCTCCCCTACGAATAAAGGTGTATACTCAGGTGTTCTCAAAAGAGGCAGCCGTAATTTTCTGCCCTCAGCCCTTCCTGACCATTGAAACAATCGCATCGGCGCAGGCGTCAATCCCGATTGCGGCGGTGTTCATTGTCACATGGTAATTATTAGCGTCGCCCCATTCGCGCCCTGTATAGTGGCGGTAGTAGACCTTTCGCTTGTCGTCCTTTTCGCGCAGGCGCTTTTCGGTGGGGACATCGGTTTCGCCGTAGTTTTCAACAATATGCTTTGCGCGGAAATCCATATCCGCAAAGAAGAAGGTGTGCAGGCAGTCCTCCCGCTCGCGGAGGATATAGTCGCCGCAGCGTCCGACAATGACGCACTCCTCCTTTTCGGCAAGCTCCTTTATGATATTGTTCTGCATGATATAGATCTTATCGGGGATTGAAAGCTCGCCGGGGTTGTGGGTATAGGAATTGGTGACCGCAAGGGAGAAGAGGAAGCTTCTGCGTGAAAACGCATACTCCCCCGCTTCGCTTATATACTCTTCCGAAAAGCCCGTTTCGGCGGCGATTTTCTTTACAAGCTCCTTGTCGTAGTAAGGGATTCCAAGCTCTGCGGCGATCTTTTTTGCAATGGTTCTTCCGCCGCTGCCAAACTGTCTGCTGACGGTGATAACTCTCTTTTTCATATTATCATTCTCCTTCTGGTGCATAATCATTATTCGTCGGAAAGCGCTGCCAGCATACGCAGGGCGATTTCACGCTTTTCGCCGTCAAGAGCCAGCACTCTCTCAATAAGCAGTATTTCACGGTCGCTCAGACCGTAACGGGCAAAGACAGAGGCTATGCTCTCCTGAGGCTCGCCCCCTGCAAGCTCCGCAGTGGAAAGGCGGAGGATACTTGCAAGGGCTACGATCCTGTCGCGGCGCATATTTCCTATAGAGCCGCTTTCCCAGCGGCAGACAGTGGCTTCGCTGACACCTGCGGCGTCGGCGACCTGACGGAGGGTCAGCCCCAGCTCAAGACGCCGCGACTTTATGAGTTCGTTTATTTTCATGACCTCTCCCCCCTGACAGCTCTGTCAATTATATAATAGTACAGATGTTGCGTTGATGCAAGCAGGTTACAAAAAGTTTACGAAAACGCATAAGAGATTGCAAACTGTACAGGTGACAGCTATAATCACAATGAAATACAATGGATCTGGGCAGGGATTATTTATGAACCTATTTGAAAGCACGATTTATGCTCTTGAGGCGGAGATGGAAAGACCGCAGATGTACGGCTGGTTCCATATCATGTTCCTCGGCATTACTGCGCTGGCTGTTTTTCTTCTCTGCCGCCTTGGGAAGGATGCAAAGGGAAAGAGCCTTGATATTATCCTGCGCTGCTTTGCCCTGTCATGCATTGCCTTTGAGATTTACAAGCAGCTTGTTTTCTCCTTTGAATACGATGCAGCCGCAGGTGCTGCGGTCTGGGATTACCAGTGGTACGCATTCCCCTTTCAGTTCTGCTCGACGCCCATGTACGTCGCCCTTGCAGCAAGCTTTTTAAAGGAAGGAAAGCTTAAAAACGCGCTGATTTCCTACCTTGCGACCTTCGGACTGCTGGCGGGAATTCTGGTCATGGCTTATCCCTCGACGGTATTTATCGAGACGATAGGAATAAACATCCAGACCATGTACCATCACGGCGGACAGCTGGCTATAGGACTTTATCTGCTTATCTGCGGAAAAATTGAGCTTAAATGGAAGTCAATGCTGGGTGCTTCTGCGGTGTTTGTTTCAATGGTCGCCATAGCATCGGTCATGAATGTCTGCGCTGAGGTTTTCGCTCTGCAGGAGACTTTCAGTATGTTCTATATCAGATACGGCGAGGTGCCGGGACTGCCTGTTTATGATATTCTCTATCCCGATATTATCAGCTATCCCCTCTTCCTTGCCGCCTACATAATACCCTTTGTCGGGGTTTCCTGCGGTATTTTCGCCATAAGGAAGGCTTTTGAAAAATAACTGCTGTATATGAAAACACCGTACTGCTTTGGACAGTACGGTGTTTTTGATATGACCTTACTGATTTTCCTCAGACACGGAAGGGTCATCGGATTGAGGCGCCTGCTGAGGCTCTTCTTCCTCGGCGGTGCTGCTCTCGGAACGAAGGGAGCGCAGGAGACTGAGAAGACCTGATGAATTATGGGGGTGGCGCTTCTTGCGGCGGCTTGCGGCGGGCTCGGTATCTTCTGCGGAAGGCTCGGGAGCAGCCTGCGGTGCAGGGGGCTCGGTGATTATGTCTGCAGGAGGTTCGCCCCGCATGGGCTCAGGGGTTACAAGAACCTTCTGGACGGTTTGCTCTTCCGCGGCAGCAGCTTCGGCTGCCTTGCGTCTGCGGCGGCGCTCGGTGCGGGTCAGGGGAAGCTCCTCAACGGGCTCCTCTTCCCTGATGATCACCGTGGGAGATACCTTCACGGTCTTGACCCTGGCGGTTATTACGGTCTTTTCCTTTTTGGGCTTGCGCACACGCAGACCTACGCTGAGGTCGCTCTTGGTGTGCCTTGCAACAATGCGCCCCGAAACAGAATAGGCTGCCTTTTCAATGGCAGATTCAAACTGACGCCTGCTCTCTTCTGCGGCAGCAGCGCGCTCTGCGGCGGTGGGGAGGGCATCGCCCTCATCATCGTTGACCACATACTCGGTGGCTACATATGTATCGTCGGGCAGGGTAAAGCCAGTCAGGCTGCCTGATGCAGGGGGTAGAAGGGTTGAGGGAGTGCGGTTTTCCTCGGGGATTTCAACGGTTTTTGCACCTGATGAAAGGTAAACTGGATCGCTCTCCGCAGGTTCTTCGGGTTCTTTGGGCTCTTCGGGGGCATCAGCGGATTCGTCATTTTCGCGGATGGCAGCTGCTAATGAGTCTGTCGGGAGATTGGCTGCACCGGCAAGCTCATCAATAAATTCCTCAAAGGAGGGTGAGGGCTCAGGTTCTGCGGGCTCTTCCCACTCTTCTTCGGCTGATTCTGCCGAAGGGGCTTCCTCGATTATAATTACTTCGGGCTCTTCGTTTTCGTTGGGGGGCTCCTCAGCAGGGATATCTTCTTCGGGCTGAGGCTCTTCGAGGGTAATCTGTGCTGTATGCTCTGCGCCGAACATTTCCGCTGCGGCGGTCTCTGCCCAGTGGACGACATTCATAAAGCGAAGCTCAGGCTCGAGGGGAGTTTCATCACTGTGGTCGGTGGCAACAACATCCTGCTGGAAGGGCAGGGACGCCTTTGCCATTGCGGCTTTTTCCATTGCAAGGCGGCGCTCTTCCGATGCCTGCCTGAGTTCATCCGCCTTCTGTCTGGTGGAGACGGAAATCTCATCAAGCATGCCGAAAAGGTCCTCCATGCTCTTGCGGTTGAGGTCTTCGACCAGGACTTCCGCAGGAACGACCGGCTCTTCTGAGACTTCGGCAGCTTCGGGTTCTTCGCCTGCCCCGGCAAAAAGGGCTATATCGTCGGCATTTATGGGGATTCCCGAGCGGTCAAGAGCAGGGGATTCACCGATTATTCTGAGGATGCTGGAATACTCACCCTGAACCTCACTGCTGTCAATGGATTCGTAGGCAGAAAGCCCCGTTCTGACAGGCTTTGAGGGCCATGCTCCGCGGCAGCGCTCGATGGAATCGCTGTCGTAGATGGAAAGCCAGAAAGCAGATTCGTTGCTTCGGACATAGTCGATTATTATATTTGTGTCGGACTTGCCCCAGTCAAAGGGCAGTTCAACATCGGAAAGACGGACAAAATGCTTTATTTTGTTGCAGCGGAGAGCCTCCATTGCTTCAAAATATCCGCGGTCGATATCGCGGCTCAGATTATCGGAGAGGAAAATAAGCAGTGCGGCGCAGGTGGAGATGCGCTGGGCGGCGCGGACTTCGGTGGGATGGGTGCAGCCGTTCCAGGACCACATGCGCAGTCCTTCGTTATAAAGGCGCGCAAGAACAGGCAGAGCAAGACGGGTGTCCTCCTCCGCATAGTAGACATATATAAATGGCTGATTTCCCTCGTATGACGGAACTGTTATATAGCTCAAACATACCAACTCCGATTTTTTCGCTTTTGTAATTCTATCACGAAGCATATATATATTTCAAGGCAAAAGAATGAACTTTCATTATAACATTTATTGATAAATTATAAACTTGATAGACAGAGAAGCGATAAAGCGGTTTTTCCTTGAATGAGCGGCAAATGTATGGTATAATAATCTGCAGATTTCAAAATGGATATAACGGAATTTGATTTAAGTCGGAAAGGGTGTCTGCCCAATGAAAGGATATGCAAAACGCATCGCCGCAATGTTGTTTTCGGTTGTTTTAATACTCTCTGTATTTACAAATACAGGGCTTTTGGTCCGTGCGCAGGCGGTGGAATACATCAGTGATGCAACCCCCTCATATGTTCTTACCGATACGGGAAATACCGATTATTCACTTTTAAGCTCAGGGTCTTCCGTAAAGGGAAAGAGCGGTGCGGTGTATGACAGGGGTCTGAGGATGCTGCTGACCCGCGACAGCGATGACGGCATGAGCTTTATCGCCTTGACATACGATGTAAAGAACAGTGCATCCACCTTCTCAGGGTATGTGGATCTTGACCCCGAAAGTGAAAATGACGGCAATTTTTCCGTAAAGTTCGAGGTGTTCTCAGGCGAGACGGCAGTCTTTACCCAGACCCTCACCCCCTCCACCCGGTACCCCGTAAAGGTCGATGCTTCGGTGGCAGGAGCGAAGAAAATTACAGTCAGGTTCGGCGATATTTCCCCCAATGAGGGAGAAACCGCGTTTATACTTGGCAATGCGGCGCTGTGCGAAAGCGGCTCCTCTTCCCCTTCTGTGACGGTGCCTGAGCAGAGCGAGGATGAAAACGAATCGGACAGCGATGCGGAAACAGATTCCGATGAAGAAACCGACGAAGACTCCGACGAGGATACTCCCGATACCGACCTTTCAGCAGACGCTCAGGAGCTTCTCGCAAGGTCAAAGACCTATCTCGGTCACAACTATCTCCTTGTCACAATGCAGATTTCCTGGGAGCAGGCTGCTACATGGTGCGAAATGCAGGGGGGATACCTTGCAACGGTTACCTCGGCATCGGAGAATAAATTCATAGCCGATTATCTGCGCTCACTTGGAAACAAGACGGCATATCTGGGCATGGCAAACAGCGGCGAGGACGGCGATTTCCAGTGGCAGAACGGCGAAAATGCACTGTTCTTCAACTGGGCAAGGCAGACCTCGAACATCAGCGGCAAGGCATATGTCAGAATGGGCGGAGGCTCGGATGAGTGGACATACGGCAAGGCTGACGAGCAGTACCTGAGCTTCATTATCGAATGGGGCGAGCAGGAGGTGCTTTCCGAAACACCCGATGCTTCTCCCGACAGCGCAATTATACTGATAGCAGGAATAGGCGGCTCGAATCTTTCCGACAGCGATACAGGCAGAGTCTGGGCGAGAAAGGCGGAAAACCACTACGAGCTGCGTCTTGACAATGTGTCTCCCGAAAGAAACGGCGTGAATGTTGCTCAGAGCAGCTTCGGCGCAGGGGATATCTACAAGCCCATGCTTCAGAAGATTTCCGCAGTCTGCTCGGACAGCGATGTTCTGCTCTTTGAGTGGGACTGGCGTGACAGCGCCGAGGATGCTGTGACAGAGCTTGCAAAGGTAATAGAAAAGGGCGAATGGTCGGAGGTGACCCTCATCGGTCACAACACAGGCGGACTTGTTGCCTGCGGATATATTGAGAAGAACGGCACCGACGGCATTTCAAAACTTATTACTCTGGGAACTCCCTTCTATGGCACCGAAAAGGCGTTTGCCATTATGGAGACAGGATTTTTCGCAGAGGGCGTAAGCGCAGCAAAAACCTCACAGCAGAAAAGCACAGCTCTTATCGAGTCACTGTGGCAGCTGATACCTGAGCAGCCGCAGGTGGGCTATAAGAGCTTTACCGGCAAAACCACGGAGACCCTCACAAGGGAAGATGTATTCTCCTTTACGGGAGCGAGAAACACGGAGCCTGTAAGCGAAAAGCTTGAAAATGCCTATGGGCTTATCGGCAGCGGTGAGTTCGGCGGAGCATATATCATTGCAGGTGTCGGAGAGCCTACTGTGGAATTCACCGTCATGGATGACGAGGGGATTTCGCAGATTATCTCCACTCTCGAGGGCGACGGATTTACCGGAGTAAACAGTGCCGTTATGAATTTTGAAAGCGCACGTCCTCCCTATATAATCGAAGATACCGGCGCACTGGGCCTTGTCACCGACAAGGACAGCATAACGCTGGTTTGCAATATCCTCTCAGGGGCAGGGGATAATGCGGGCTTTGCAAACGGCATGAGCAAAACTGTTCACCGCAGCAGCCCCGTATCGGATAAGAAGCCTGTCAGAATAAGCGTTACCGGAAGCGCCAGAGTAACAGTAACCGAAAACGGACGGTCTGTTGTGCTGAGTGCAGCGGAGTGCTCCTTCGGCGGCGATGCAAACAACGCGCTGATTCTCCCCAACGGCGTAAGGTCGGTGTTCACATCCGATGAAAACGCTTCTGTGACCGTTGAGATACTTGGCAGCGGTGTTTGCTTTGAGATTTCCGATGAAAACGGCACAAGAACCTGGACCGATATTCCCATGAACGCAGACTCTGTGCTGAAGGCTCCGGTGTATGCCGATGTTCTGACTGTATCGAAGGACGGCGGCAACAGCGGTCTTACTGAGATCAAGGCAGACGCAGTGCCTGTGCTGAGACAGGAAGCAGAGGATGAAGAGATAGCCGAAGAGGAGAATACCGAGGAAGAAAAGGCAAGTATGCCCTGGAATATATGGGCTGCAATAGGAATGTTGGTTGCAGCGGCAGGTGTTGCGCTGATTATGATGCCATACTTTGCATACAGGGTTTCAAAGGTTGAGACTGACCGCAAGAAGCGCGCTGTCAGACGCGCACTGCGTCAGCAGAGACAGCAGCACCAGCAGCAGATGCAGCAGCTTCAGCAGCTGCAGGCGGCGCAGCAGAATATGGGAGCTGCAGCCGGTACTCCTGCCCTGCCCCCTTCGGTGGAGACAAACACAACTTTTGATATAAATTCCATCCCCGATGACAACGCCGCTCTGGACTTTGATTCCTACGGAAATCTTTCATAATAAGAAAAAACACCGACTCAGGCTGAGTCGGTGTTTTTGACTTGAAGGACTCTTTTAAACTTCGCCCTCATGTTTCTTTGCTTTCTTCTTCTCGGGGGTCAGTGCAGTTTCTCCTGCAAGATACATAGCCACAAGACCGAGAAGGACCATGATTACAGAGACATAGATTATTATGGGGACAATGTCCTTATAGATGACTTTGCAGATAACTGCGGCAGTATCACCGCCGATGATCAGTGCAGCAACATAGCCGAAGAAGGTAAGTCCGCCGGCAAACAGGGTTATCATGATGCCGTAGCCGAAGATTATTTTAAGAATATCAGAAAGCTTTTTGCAGAATTTTTTCATGATGTACCCTCCTTACATTCCCAGGATAGGCAGCCAGCCCATCAGGATAACCACCTGCATGATAAACTGAGCCGCGACCCACCAGAGGTTATTCTTGAATGTCTTACCGAAGTCAGACTCTGCAATTGTCATGCCTGCATACATACCAAGTCCCAGAGGAGGTGTGATGCCGCACATAACACCGCAGATGCAGGGCAGCATTGCTGCCGCCAGCAGAGGATTGACGCCGACGCCGTTGAGCAGTGTGATGAACACCGGTCCGAAGATAACAACCTGAGAGGAACCGGGAACGACCATACCCATAACGCAGGTGATTGCGCAGATAGCAAGTACCATGCCGAGCTTGCCGAAATTCCATGTAGCCATGAGTTCGCCAAGTGTCTCAGCAACTCCCAGATCATCAAACATTGCGCCGATCATATAACCGAATACGCAGACACCGATTGCGGGAGAAATGGACTTTACGCCGTTTGCAAACATCTTTGCGATCTTATGGGGTGTTACGGCAGACTTATCCTTTGCGATCAGGCAGGCATAAATAGCAGAGATGCCTGCTACAAACAGCAGAACAGATTTTGAGAGATATTTTGCACCGTCAGCGCCAAGACGCTCCACGAAGAAATTATCTGCAAAAACTGCGTCCAGAACGAAGGGAAGCAGGATAACAACGGGCAGAAGGAGAGCCTGCCAACCGGCTTTGAAGGTCTCCCTGAGGCTGGGGAGTTCCTCTTTTGTCATAGGCTTTACCTTGTAGTGTTTGCAGAATGCCCAGACCATAATAACGCGCTGTGCAATAAACCAGAGAGCAATGCCCCAGAGAACGATCCAGAACTGACCCTGGGATACTTCCTCTATATTATTGGCTGCAGCAAAGGTTGTAAATGCTGCCATTGCCGCAACGATGTTGGAGGAAGGAGGGATCATATTGCCCATGTAGCTGGCATTTGACTCAATGTTTGCAGCCAGCTCAGCAGGGAATCCCGAGCGCTTCATTGCAGGGATCGTAAGAGTACCTGTAGCCATAACGTTGCCCGGGCCGGAGCCTGAAAGTGCGCCCATAAATGCACTGGCAATAACAGCGGTATAGCCTGCGCCGCCTCTGATTCTGCCGATGAGAGCGAGAATAACAGCAATACAGCTGTCAACGATTTTTGTTTTTGTAAGAATAATTGACATTGCAACGAATGCGACCATTGAGTACAGCAGAGAGGTGGTCAGTCCCTCCTCAACGTAGGTCCATACGTTGCTCCATGTGCCGGTGACAAACAGCAGTACGACAAAGGCAAGCAGAACAGCCTCGTAAACGGGGCGTTTGAATGCCAGGAACCATATGCAGATGACTACCAGCATGATACCGAGATAGATCAGGGATTCCATGGTTTGAAGACTCCTTTCGTAATCGATTTGCATTGATAATCGATGCACTGATGCAGAAAAGGTTATAGAACCTATTCCTTGTGTGGAATATTATAGCCGCCCTATATTCTTTTGTCAATAGATATTATAACTTTTTTGACAACAGCCTGTTGATTTTTTCATGGCAAAAGGTTATCTTTTATATAGTATATCTGATTACACAGCATAAAGGTGGTTTCCGATATGAACACAAAGCAGTTGCAGTATGTTCTGGCGCTGTCAGAAACTCTGAATTTTTCTCAGGTGGCAGAGCAGCTGGGAATCTCACAGCCCTCCCTGAGCAAGCAGATTCAGCATATGGAAAAGGAGCTGGGAGTAAAGCTTTTTGACCGCAGCCGCACTCCCCTGACCCTGACCCCTGCAGGAGAATACTTTGTCAGAAATGCAAAGGAGCTTCTTTACAGAGAGGAGCAGCTGCTCAAGGCTCTCAGCCAGTATCAGAGCGGCGAGCGAGGCCGCCTTGTCATCGGCATTACCCCTTTCCGCAGCCTTTATCTCATGCCCGATCTTGTCAAGAAGATACGCAGCAGATATCCGGGAGTGCAGATATGCCTGCAGGAGGTAAACAGCGCTCAGCTGCGAAAGGATGCGGCAGAAGGAAAATATGACATGGCTATTGTCAATCTGCCTGTGGATACCTCTGTGCTGGATATAATCCCCTTGGAGCAGGATACACTGGTGCTGGCGGTTCACAGCTCCATGGCAGGCAATATGCCCGAAATCAGGGACGGGGAATATCCGTCAGTGGATTTTGAGCAGGCAGGCGACCTTCCCTTTGTAGTCCTGAGCCCAGGGCAGGAGCTGCGTCAGCTCTTTGATGGGCTATGCACCGCCGCCGATTTCAAGCCCAATATCGCCGCCGAGGTAATAGGCATCACATCTGCATGGGCAATGGCGAGAGCAGGCGTGGGTGCAACTCTGCTGCCTTTGCAGTTTGTTCAGAGCCAGAATTTTGACGACAATCTGTCCCTATATATTATCAGGAACAGCCCCTATTCCCGCCAGCCTGTTATCGCCACAAGGCGAGATCAGGTGAGAACCCCTTATGTTGATTACGCAATCAGTCTGCTGACTGAGGGAGAATAAAAATCTGACTGAACAGAAAAACAGTCTGCAGTGCAAACTGCAGACTGTTTTGTTCTCAGTTATCGTAATGAAGCTCTGTAAGCAGCTCACGGCGTATCATGTCGTTGCCCTCGGTGTCAAGCACCTTTATGCGCTGGATAACAGCATTGTACTTTGCCTTCTGCTCCTCGAGGGTATCGGCAATAACGGTGAATCCACCGATGCGGTCGCCGCTGTTTTCAACCTTGTCAAACTTTGCGCCCTGCCATTTGAACACAAAGTAGCTGTGAAGGATTCCCTCCTGCTTCAGCTCTTCAAAGCCCTCTATCCTGTCATAAATACCGGGTTTGCAGTAGATGAAGGTATTTGTAATGTACTTTGCGATGGGAGGACGAAGCTCAAGTGTGGGCTTTTGTCCCAGGGTCAGATCAACTACAGCGGAAATTACATCGAAGCCGCAGACATTCTTTATCAGCTCATGCTTTACGCCGCCGCCTGTGCGAGCGGAAAATTCAAGGACAAATATGCGCTTGCCGTTTGAGATAAGCTGAATGAGCATGAGAGAATCCTTCAGCCCGAAGGAATCGGCTATGCGCTGAGCGGTATCGGCAATCTGTGCATTGACCTCGTCGGTTTCGCAGACGGGAAATCTGGTTCTGAATATGACAAATTTATCGTTGTCTGCTATTTTATCACTGTATGCCTTGGAAAGGACAGTTGCCTTGCCGTTTACAACCTGAACGTCAACGGTTATTTCAAGGCCGTCAACGAAATCCTCAACAATGGCGGTGTTTGTGCGGCTGAAGCTGACTGCATCGGAGAATGCAGCGCGAAGCTCATCGATATTGTAAACCTTCTTTACGCCCTTGGAGCTGTTGCAGTCAGCAGGCTTTACGATAAGGGGATATTCCATATCAGCAAGCTTGTCTTCTTCAAGCTCAGTCATGGTAAAGTGCTTTGCGGTGGGGATATTGTTATCCGCAAAAACCTGCTTCATGTACTGCTTGTTTGTAACGTTGCGGGCGGTTTCGTAGTCGATATAGCAGGGGAGTCCCAGCTTTTCGGATACGAATGCAACGGTGTGCAGTGCCTGGTCGGTGCAGGCGGTAATAAGAAAATCCACCTTTTCCTTTACTGCCACATCGGTTATTGCATCAACATCCAGAGTCGATACCTGATAGAAATTATCCGCATATTCCTTTGCGATGGCGTTTGCGTAGTAATCAGCCAGCACTACGGTGCAGCCTCTTTTTTTAAGCTCCTTTATAAGTGCTATCTGAGGATAGCCTCCTGCAAGAACAAGTGCTTTCATTTGTTTTCCTCCCTTTTACTGTCCTGTGCGGTAGTATTCATGCGCGATTATTCAGAGGAAACGGGTTCTGATTCTGCATGCCCGCTCTGACATCACGCGCTGATTTCGTATTGCTGAATATGCTCTGATTATATCTGAAAGCCTTTGCATTTGTCAAATTCAATTTAAGGGGCGGCGGAAATTGGGATAAAAAGAGGAATTGGCACATCGCCGCCGTAATTGACAAACCCTTTTGCTGATGATATAATGCTTTCTGCAATAAGCGCCAATAGCTCAGCAGGATAGAGCGGTCGCCTCCTAAGCGACAGGTCGGGGGTTCGAATCCCTTTTGGCGCGCCAAAAAGTGCCGAAAACACTGTGTTTTTGGCACTTTTACTTTTTATTTCTCAATCATTTTTCTTGAGTGAGTTTTATTGTTTTTGGGGAGTAAATCAAAATCGAACTTTTACCGTTCCCCGACCTAAATCTTGCTAATTGCGATTAGCAGAAAATCGCCTTTTTGCTAATTGTCTGCTAATCAAATTTTTAGTAAAATTCTGCTAATTTGAGCAGGCGTATGTTACATCCATAGGCTTTTTCTCAAAATTTGTTGTATTCTATTGCAAATTGTGGTAAACTAGATAATGCCAAACTAAGTTAATAGTAAAATTAGGAGCATTATTTCTATGGGGGTATTATACCCTTTTTGTCATTTTGCTACGAATTTGATAAAAACGCAAATTCCATCAGCATAATGGCAGAAATGCTCTTATATTGACTTAGTTTGGCGACTATCGGAGATTGCGTTTTTTGTGCGGTTACTTCGGTAGCCGCACTTTTTATTTTTAAGGAGAAATGTAAAATGAGTGAAGAAAAGAAACTGACGGGTTATCCATCTATCGACAAACCTTGGCTGAAGTATTACACAGAGGAAGCAATCAATGCCAAATTGCCGGAATGCACTATGTATGAATTGCTTTGGCAGAGCAACAAGGATTACCTTGAGAATACCGCACTAAATTACTACGGTCGTAAATTTACATATAGTCAGTTGTTTGATGGCATTGAGAAAGCCTCAAAAGCCTTCTCTGCCTTAGGCGTAAAAAAAGGTGAAGTTGTTATCATATGTACAGTTAATACGCCCGAAATGGTCTATGCGCTGTATGCACTTAATCGTTTGGGTGCGATTGCGAATATGGTTGATCCTCGTACTAATGTTGATGGA
>JAZUPA010000114.1:0-4551 GCA_045604945.1 Acutalibacteraceae bacterium | reverse complement strand
GGCAAGCGAGTTGTTATGCTGGACGACTCAATCGTCCGCGGTACTACAATGAACCGCATTGTTACCATGCTACGTGAGGCAGGTGCTAAGTCGGATCGTAGCCATGTCGTTCTGTGAGCCAAGGAGTTGATTTATGACATTGTCTTCCTAAGACCGCTTGGCCTCCGACTTGTCATCGGCGGCAAGCGAGTTGTTATGCTGGACGACTCAATCGTCCGCGGTACTACAATGAACCGCATTGTTACCATGCTACGTGAGGCAGGTGCTACCGAGGTTCATGTCAGAATAAGTTCTCCCCTCTTCCTCTACCCCTGCTACTACGGCACTGACGTTCCCGATGCAAAGGACCTTATCGCAAACAACCACAGTGTTGAGGAAATCTGCGAGATAATTGGTGCTGATTCACTCGACTTCCTTAAGCTTGAAAACGTACGTTGTGCTCTCTGCGGCAAGGATCTTGATGTCTGCACTGCCTGCTTTGACGGCAACTTCCCCGACGGCATCATTGAATCCGTCAGCAAATACGAAAAACATTTATAATATCGGACATACTATATTTCAATAAATTATCAAGAGGTGTTTTTAATGGAGAAAATCGTAAGACCCGAAACCATGGAACGCATCACTACCCCCGAACTCGCTGCAAAGTTCATTGATGAGCAGGTTGCAGAGGTTCGTGCTCAGGTAGGCGACAAGAATGTTCTTCTCGCTCTCTCCGGCGGCGTTGACTCTTCTGTTGTTGCTGCTCTTCTCATCAAGGCTATCGGCAAGCAGCTTGTCTGCGTACACGTCAACCACGGTCTCATGCGCAAGGGCGAAAGTGAGCAGGTTATTGAGATCTTCGGCAAAGAGCTGGATGCTAACCTTGTTTACATCGATGCTACCGATCGTTATCTTGAGCTGCTCAAGGACGTAAGCGATCCCGAGCAGAAGCGTAAGATCATCGGCAATGAGTTCATCAACATTTTTGATGAAGAGGCTGCTAAGCTTGAAGGTATCTCCTTCCTCGCACAGGGCACCATCTATCCTGACATCATCGAATCTGACGGCGTCAAGGCTCACCACAACGTCGGCGGTCTTCCCGAAGACATGAAGATGGAGCTCGTCGAGCCCATTAAGCTTCTCTTCAAGGACGAGGTTCGAGTAGTAGGTGAGGCTCTCGGTCTACCCCATGCTATGGTCTACCGTCAGCCGTTCCCCGGCCCCGGTCTTGGCGTTCGCTGCCTCGGCGCTATCACCCATGACCGCCTTGAGGCTCTCCGTGAGGCTGATGCTATCCTCCGTGAGGAGTTTGACAACTGCGGTCTTGCTGAGAAGGTATGGCAGTACTTTATTGCTGTTCCCGACTTCAAGAGCGTTGGCGTAAGAGACGGCAAGCGTTACGAAGGCTGGCCCGCAATCATCCGTGCTGTCAACACCAAGGACGCTATGACTGCTACCATCGAGGAAATCCCCTACGTAGTTCTCCATAAGATTACCGCTCGTATCACTGCTGAGGTCGAGGGAATCAACAGACTCGTATTTGACATCACTCCCAAGCCCACAGGCACTATTGAGTGGGAATAAGCACCAATATCCCCCACCTTCCCATTTCAGCAAAAAGGATAAATCAGTTTTATAATTTGAATGACCTTGAGAATCGCTCTCAGGGTCATTTTTGTTTACTCTTATTATCTCTTTCCATGCCAACATGACGGTCTATGCTCACCCATTAAAACGTCCTAACCATCGCAATTTTACGCCGTACCCCATCCCTTACGCAGCCTGTTACCATCAATTATTAACCTTTTCATTTCCGATTTTGTCCATATCGGATTTAATTGAGGTTTTGCTGAATTTGTTTGCCCTTTTTTGGTAAGGGTGGGTGCCTTGGGACATGGAGAAATTTTCAAAATGCGTTTTTGGGAAATAAAAATTGCGCAACCATGCGCCTTCCCAAATCCACTCACGTTTTTGGGGATTTTTCATGTTTTTTCAGTGCATTTTTGGGGAAATGGATTTTCCCGCTGTAAACGGCTTAATGGTGCGGGATTTCGGTGAATAACCTTGCAAACCAATCCCATTTTCGGGAGTTTTTCATATCTTTTCACTTCCGTTTTTGGGGAAATTTCACACTATTTCATATTTGGAGGTTATTCTATGCGAAAACGCAACTACAAAGGACGATGCGAGAAAAGAGTTCTCAGCAAATGTGACGGTGTATGCAAAACGTACAGCGACATTCAGTACGCTTATGCTGATATTCTTGAAGCTCAGCCTGACATCAAGGAAATTCGGTGTAATGTTCCGCTTACGGGACTCTCAACAGGTGATTATGTCTCAGATTTTGTCTGCATCAAAGAAGATGGCGAAATGATGGTAAGAGAGTGCATTATGCGCACTGCCCTTACTAAGCCTATGACAGTAAAGTTACTTGATACATCGAGAGTCTACTGGCTTAATCGTGGTGTCACTGATTGGGGGTTGGTTATCGATGCAGAAAAATGAGCTTTTGCGCAAGAGCAGCAATATAATACGTATTCTCGAAGTAGCAGACAATGATGTACTGTCAATCAGCTGTAATTCTGTTTCTGTTCCTAAGTGGTGTCCCATTGACGCCCTTTCCGAATTTGAACCCTGTGACGACCTTGCCTTATTCCAAACAATGAACTTCTCCCCTGTTCCCATCAATGAACTCCCCGCAAAAAGTCGCAAAACAGCCTATGAACGCTTCAATCTTGTCACCCATATTCTTCCTTTTATAGGCAACAAAAAGCAGCGCACTGCCGCAATTTCGAGGGTTGCCGAAGAACATGGAATCAGCCGTCAGACTGTCTCTTCCTATCTCTGGAAGTATCTTGTGTATCAGGATGTTTCTGCTTTGGCTCCTGTTGTAAGAAAAACCGAACGTGAGCTTACAGTTGATGAAAAGAACTTCCGCTGGGCACTGAACAAGTATTACTACAAGCCAAGTAAATACAGTCTGTACACCACCTATCTTTTCATGCTGAAAGAACGCTACTGTGACAGCGATGGCGTTTTACTCCCTGAGCATCCGTCCTTTAACCGATTCAGATACTTCTACCGCAAAACTTACAAAGTTCAGAACGACATCATCTCCCGCAAGGGCATCAAATACTATCAGCGCAACTGCCGTCCGCTGGTCGGAAACGGAGTTCAGGCTTTTGCACCATGTATCGGAACAGGTATGCTGGATTCTACAATCTGCGATATTCATCTTGTCGATGATAGCGGAAACCTTATTGGCAGACCGATACTTACAGCCTGTGTGGATGCGTACAGCGGAATGTGCTGTGGTTACACTCTTTCACTTGAAGGAGGTGTCTACAGCTTGCGGAACCTGATGATGAATGTTATTGCCGATAAAGTTGCCTGGTGCAAATCCTTTGGCATTACCATCGAACCTGATGACTGGAACTGCAGTATGCTGCCTGCACATCTTGTTACTGACATGGGCAAGGAATACGTTTCCGAGAACTTTGACCAGATTACGGATTTGGGTGTAAAGCTTACCTCTCTGCCTGCATATCGACCCGAGCTCAAAGGTGTTGTAGAGAAGTTCTTTGACCTAATTCAGCAGTTGTACAAGCCTTATCTTTACAGGAAAGGTGTCATTGAAAATGACTGTCAGGAACGAGGCGCTCATGATTACAGAAAGGATGCCTGTCTTACGCTCTTTGAGTTTGAGCAGATAATTCTGCGTTGTATTATCTACCATAACACTCAGCGCATATTTGAATCCTTTCCTTATTCTGACGATATGCTGACTCGAGATATACCTCCCCATGCTAATGCTATATGGAACAACGCCATTTCCAATGGTGTATATAATCTTATTCCTGTTTCTGCAAAAGAGCTGACTATGGTACTTCTGCCGCGAACCAAGGGGCATTTCAACAGACATGGTTTGTCTGCAAACAAGCTTCATTACTACAATGCAGATTACAAGGAACACTGTCTCAGACGAAATTCAGGCGTTGTGGCTTATAATCCTGATGATGTTTCTGTTGTGTGGCTTATTGAAAATGGAGAATACATACCTTTTGAGCTTATTGAGATTCAGTTTTCAGGCAAGACACTTAATGATGTGAATAGGTATATGGCTTCGAAAAAGGAAGCTCTTAAGGCTGCTCAAAGCGATAATCTGCAGGCAAGGCTCGACCTCATAGCGCACATAGAGGCCATTTCTTCTGTCACCTTGAAACCCAGCGAAACGAAAATAAAAGGAGTTCGCAAAAACAGGACACGGGAGCGTGCACGGATACGAAGCGGAGGTAATACAGGCAATGAATAATGAAAACAAGCTGTTAAGCCTTATGCCCGATATGCTGTGTGACGATGAACTTATCTCTGCGCTATCCTGCACACCGCCTTACGACAAAGGCATCAGAAACGAAAGCAAAACCGTTAGGCTTCTGGCATTGGAACAGCTCTCTGATATTTACATTCCTTCATCCATGACCTTGGAAATTTACAGCAAGCTCTATCTTGCCACACGTCACTCACTGGCAAAGAAGCTCAGTAAAGCTTCTTACATTCAACGAACAGAAA
>JAZUPA010000113.1:0-2050 GCA_045604945.1 Acutalibacteraceae bacterium | reverse complement strand
GAAATAGGCTCCTGCCTCGCTGTAATCAAACCCTTTTGCACGGATCTGTTTTCTTTTCGGCAATTCCTCCATTACTTACCTGCAAGGTAATTTGCCTTGGTGGTCTTGCGGTCCATCTTGCCGTTGGGGGTGTGGGGGAATTCTTCCATGGGGACAACTGCGTTGGGGATGATGTATCGGGGAAGCTTTGACTTCATAAATCCGATGACGTGTGCCTTTTCGGCACTGCCCACATAGAAGAGAACGATCTTCTTCTTTGTCTCGTCAAAGATTGCGCAGGCATCGTTGATGCCGTCGCACATATTGGCAATAAGCTCGATTTCGCCAAGCTCGATTCTGTGACCCATGTGCTTTATCTGGTAGTCTTTTCTGCCGAAGAACTCAAGGTCGCCGTCCTTGTTCCATCTTGCCAAGTCGCCTGTCTTGTAGATAAGCTCGGGATAGAGCTTATTGAGAGGATTCTGTACGAAAGCTTCCTTTGTGCGCTCGTCGTTGTAGTAGCCGAGGGTGACGCAGGTGCCGCGTATGCAGATTTCGCCAACTTCTCCGTCAGGAACGAGGTTGTTCTCATCGTCTAAGAGCATTATCTCAGTATTGCGGAAGGGCTTGCCGATGGGAACAGATTCACCCAGCTCAAACTCACGCTCAACGTGATAGTAGCAGGACATACCTGTGCATTCGGTGGGTCCGTAGAGGTTTGTAAATGCTGCTTTCGGGCATGCCTTCTGCCACATTTTAAGCTGCTTGATGGGGAAAACCTCACTGCCGAAGGCGATAGTATGGAGGTATTTGGGAAGAACTTCCTTGAATGCGCCAAGAGAGCTGATAACAGTCAGTGCGGAAACAACCCAGCAGACGGTGTTTATCTTATGCTCGTTGAGGAATTCAACCAGCTTTACAGGCTGCATGAACAGCTCTTTCGGGATAAGATAGGTGGTTGCACCGAACTTGATGGTGGGGTAAAGCTCCTTTAAGCAGGCATCGAAATACAGCGGAGTCTGGTTTCCGAAAACTGTGGTCTCGTCAAAGCCGAGGGTTTCGGAAAGGTTCTCGATGTAGTCAATTACGCTTCTGTGGCAGGCGCACACACCCTTGGGAACGCCTGTTGAGCCGCTGGTGAAAACAATATAGATGGGGTCGGTGTCAAGTGCCTTTGCACGGATAGCTTCAAGAGCCTTCTTGTCTGCCTTGGTGTCCTTCAATTCGTCAAAAAGGAATATATCCGCATTTTCTCCGAAAGTGCGAGCGGTTGCCTCGGTCTTGCCGTCGCAGATGACTGCCTTGGGGTTGAGGGTCTTGAAGATAAGCTCAATGCGGTGAGCGGGCATTTCGTCGTCAATAGGCACATAGTAGCAGCCTGCGGCGACAACGCCGAAGAATGCGGCTACTGCGTTGGGGTGTTTTTCCATGAAAACCACAACAGGCTCCTTGTAAAAGCCCTTCTGATGAAGTGCGGTGCCGATGCCCTCAACGCTCTTTCGAAGAGCTGAGAAGGTAAGAGAATCGGTGCCGTTTGAAAAAGCGACCTTTCTCGGATGCTGTGCAGCACCCTCGTCAAAATAGGTGAGTATGTTGGTTCTCTGCATATTTATCATTCCTTAAATGTGTTTTCACATACGGGAGGATAATATCCGCCCCTACGGGTTTGTGGTTACGATTGATAATATTTATCCTCTGCCCATCGGGCAGGGTTAGATTCGATGTATTGATAAATTTCGGAGTAGTCTTTTTCATTTCGGATTATGTGGTCGTGGAATGGGCGCTGCCACAGAACAGCCCCATAAACATGGGTCGTATACGATTTTATCTGCGCAATAATCTTTTGTAGGGGATATGAGAACATAAATGTTCTCGCCTCCGTGCCCTCCCGCAGATAACGGTAAGATTTCGACAATCATGTGAATATGGTTCGGCATTATAACGTATTTGGTTATTTCCACCGTATCATATGTTTTATTGATGTATTCTATGGATTTTTCTGTTTCAATTCCTATATCGGTCAATTCCGTATCCTATATCGGTCAATTCCGTATACGGGAGGGCACAGAGA
>JAZUPA010000112.1:0-2517 GCA_045604945.1 Acutalibacteraceae bacterium | reverse complement strand
CACGTTAGAGATTATCTTGACGTCACTTCGTTCGGTCACATATTTTTGAGACTCAGCGGTCAACGGAAAAACAATGCTTTTACGCGAGGATAAAACACGTAAAAAATCTTTTTTCGTCAGTTCTTCTTTTGATAAGCACAGCCACTGGCTGTTCACATAAGGCTGCCCGACAATATAAATGTGTTCGACTTCACTCCATTTTATTTGCTGTGTTGTACGAATTAATCTTTCGCTTATTCCTTCATCTGTCATTTCAACCTTGAAAAATATCTTGCGAGCGGTGATTCTCATATCAACAAGCAAAATAACAGCAAGAATTATCACACCACAAAAGGCAAGTTTAATATCCATTTCTATGTGGGTTGGATCATTGACTATTCCATAAAATAACGCCAAAGCAAAAGTCGCAAAAAAGCACACAACGCCCACAATCAGCGCCTTTATATGTACAGGTGATACCCTCAATTCCATTTTATCACTCCTTAAAACATATCCAAAAGCTGTATCGATAAGCCAATCTACGATGTACACCAAAGTGCATATTCTTTACATCGGATAAGGTGCGCCTTTAAGCCTTTTCTTCATTTCTTCAAAATCCGAAATCAGCTTTTCGGCTTTCTCTTCATTCCCCCTGAGCCTGAAGCTTCTTTTCCCCTTTCCCAGAGCGCAGAGCCATGGCTCAGGATTTCCGCTGTCATCCTCGTCACCGTACCATTGAAAGCGCGAAACACCCTCTGTAAGCTCTCCTCTGAGCTTCGGGCAGTTTGCGGCAATCCATGCAAACTGCTCTGTTGTAAGGGTCGAGGAGGGTATTGTAAAATCCTCAAGATTTTTCATATCGGCGGTAAAGGAAAAATCCCTATCAAGTATCTTTTTTCCCGAAAACACGAATTTTCTGACAGGAGAATTGCGCAGGGGCTCAAAGCTTTCTATCTCAGCCTTGTCCCACACCGCGTTGCCTGTGCCGAAAAACTCAAGATTCGGTGCCTTTTCAATACCTTCGATGCTTTTGAGCTTTGAGAAATCCTCAAGAAAAACACCCCTGAGGGCGGTATTGCCGCTCATGTCCCACAGCCTGTCTATCCGCTGGTTGAAAAACCAGTGGATATATTCAATATTCGGAAGTGTACCCAGCAGCGACCAATCAGAAACCAGCTTGTTCTTGAAAAAGCGGATGGCTCGGAATCGCTGTCCGTAGGTCTTTATAAAATACTCAAAGGTATCCTGATGCAGACCCGAAACGGAAACAACCTCTGCATCGGGGAAATCATTAATTTTATCGATATCCTCAATGCTTATGGTGCCGCCCCCGACATCGCCGTTTTTCTGCATCAGGTGCGGCGCGCTTTTCACATCGGATATGAAAAGCCGCGTAAATTCATCTGAAAACCTGCTCATTTACTCACTCCTTACCCATACGCGCATCTCATTTTCTCCGCGGTTTGCCCAGGTGTAGTAGGGGACAAAGCGCAGGGTTTTCTTTTCGTACTGAGGTTCATCCGCAAAATAAAGCTCGTTTCCGAGAATATACTCTTTTTTCCCCGTGACTTTTATCGCAGTAATCTTCTCACCGCAGATTTCAGCCGCCTCGCAGGTGATTTCGGGGTGTCTGTCAAGGAGCAGCATATGCAGATTTTTGCCGTTGTCAGCTTCCTCAAGGCAATAGACCACAGGTCCGCGCATTACTGCTGCCTGACCTGCCGTTTCCCTTATCAGGGGGTTTCCCCGAAGGATCCTGACCGGCATATCAAAGCTGAAATTCACCGTAGTGCCTGCAGGAATATCAAAATAAGCATAGCCGTTCTTGATTTCCTTTATGCATGCGCCGATGTCATACTCCCCTGACCAGCGCGGAATCCTCAGGGCAACAGAAACATCGGTTTTAGCCTTTATGCTGCCCTTTCCGCTCCTGGGCATGTCGGATTCTATTGTGAGGCTGTCAGTCTCAGCTCCGAGGAACATATTTATATATGTCACGCCCTCAATATCCATCACCCCATAGTCGCCCACGCTTGTCAGCATTCTGGCGATATTGGGAGGACAGCATGCACAGCCGAACCACTTCTGACGCACAGGCTTTACATGATGCTTGCGCTCGTCCTTATGGCAGTCAGTGGGTCTGCTTTCAAGGGGATTTACATAGAAAAAGCTTTTTCCGTCAAGGGCAATGCCTGAAAGGATACCGTTATAAAGTGCTCTTTCCATGACCTCGGCATAACGGCTGTCCTGCTCAAGACGAATCATTCTGCCTGCAAAGAAAACAAGTCCTATGGCGGCGCAGGTTTCTGCGTAGGCAGTATCAGAAGGAAGGTCATAATCGTGGCTGAAGGCTTCGGCTATATGGGTACCGCCGATGGCGCCCGTAATATACAGCTTGCGCTTTTCTATGCTGTCCCACAGTCTTTTGCAGGCGGCTTTGAGCTCTTCGTCCTCTGTAAGCCTTGCAGCGTCTGCCATTGCAGAATACAGATATACTGCCCTTACCGCATGACCCACAGCTTCGTCCTGCTCGCGTAC